>SKOM01000059.1 GCA_007120095.1 Candidatus Competibacteraceae bacterium
AAGAATACCTGGAGATGAAATACCTGTGCATCGGCGGTATCTAACCAAAGGGACGGAAACGTTCCGGTTCAGCGGCCAAGTCAGTCAGCGATCAAACCATGGCACGGCCACAGTGGGCTAGCGCAATCCCAGCACGTCTTCCATGCTGTAAATGCCGGGGGCGCGATCACGCAGCCAGCGAGCGGCATACAGGGCACCATAGGCGAATAGATCACGTTGCTCGGCGATATGCGATAACACTAAACGTTCTGAGGGGCCGGCGAAAATGACCGAATGCTCAGCCACCACACTCCCACCACGCAGGGTGGCAAAGCCAATATCGCCGTCGCGACGCGGTCCGGTCATGCCGTCGCGGGCGCGCACGGCGTGTTTGGCGAATGGGATTTGGCGCCCCTCAGCAGCCTGTTCGCCCAGATGCAAAGCCGTGCCGGAGGGGGCGTCTTTCTTGTTACGGTGGTGCATTTCGACAATTTCGATATCGAATTCTGTCCCTAGCAACCCCGCCACTCGGCGCACCAGAGTACTCAGCACCGCTACGCCGATACTGGTATTGGGGGCGTACACAATGGGGATGGTCGCGGCGGCAGTATGCAGGGTCGCCCGATCTGCTGTGCTCAGGCCGCTGCTACCTACCACCAATGCACAGCCCGCAGCCACCGCCCATTGGCAGTGCTCGCGTAGCGTTGCGGCTGCCGTAAAGTCAATAATCACTTGGCTATCCGCAAACAAGGCTTGGCGCTCGCTGTTGGCCACTTGGCTGATCGGTGCTAAATTGGCCAGACGACCTAGATCCGTACCCTCAACTTCTGAACCTTGTCGGCAGGTACCGCCACTGAGCATGAGATCATTGGCTTCCAGTATGGCTTTCAGCAGTAGGCGGCCAACCCGGCCACCGCAACCCGGAACACCGATACGTAACAGGGGGATTGTTGGATTGTGGTTCATGAGGTTAATCCTTTGAATTTAATTGGTAGTTAAATGATGTTGTGCCGATTCAATACTAACCATTGCACTGTTGCCGAGTCGGTGCTGTGACGGCATCGCTATCCATAACCCGTCATCAAGCCGCAAATAATAATTATAACCGTTATAATAATGATCATTGCTGATAACGTTTTGTAGGAGACTCCTTGATGAGTTCAAAAGATCTGAAGCAGGCTGGACTCAAAGTCACCCTGCCACGCATGAAGATACTGGATATTCTGCAACAGCGCACGGATCACCATCTGAGTGCCGAGGACATTTATAAAACTCTATTAGCCATGGGCGAAGATATCGGTCTGGCCACGGTGTATCGGGTGCTCACCCAGTTTGAAACCGCCGGTTTAGTGCAACGCCATCATTTTGAAGGCGGACAATCGGTGTTTGAACTTGATCAAGGCGAGCATCATGATCATATCCTCTGTAGCGATTGCGATGCTATTGTCGAATTCTACGATGAGACCATAGAAAAACGCCAAGCGCTGGTGGCTGAAAAAATGGGGTTCAAGCTGAGCGAACACAGTTTGATTTTATACGGTGCCTGCCAAAAACCAGATTGCCCCAACCGCAACAAAGTCTGAAACTTGACAACAGTGTCCCCATACCATCCGTTCGATGCAACACTAATGATGGCAACAGCGTTATTCGCATCGATTCTTATTTACAGATTTAAGCCACTCTGCTAGTCTCGAAAGCGAATGTCAATATTAGTTTACACTGCGAATGCGGGAGCCACCACATGACGCCAGCGCTGTCTAGGGTTGCAGCGCCGTCTCGCCCGAGACCGCCATTGTTTATCCTGATTCCCGCTTTAGTGGCCGGGGCCAGTATGTTGTTACCCTTGGTCTATCTGATTCTGCGGGCCTTCGAAGCCGATCTCGATGTGGTGCAGGCGCTGGTATGGCGACCGCGCACTCTGGATTTGTTAATCAATACCCTGCTGCTCACCTTTGGGGTGTTAATTGCGACCACCCTGATGGCTTTGCCGCTGGCCTGGTTGGCCGTATTTTCCGATCTGAAATACAAACGGGTTTTGACTCTGCTCGGTGCCCTGCCATTGGCGATTCCCGGTTATGTCATGGCCTACGCCCTACTCGGCATCGGTGGCCATTACGGGATCATGGCGCAGGTGTTTAACTACCCCGTGCCACGCTTACAGGGTTATTGGGGCGCACTGATTGCTCTGAGCTTATACACCTATCCCTATCTGTTCTTAAATCTACGCGCCGCCCTGCTGGGGCTGGATCCCAGTTTACAGGAAAGCGCCCGCAGCTTGGGCTACAGCAGCCGGCAAACCTTCTGGCGGATCACCTTGCCGCATTTACGTCCGGCTTTGCTGGCGGGCTGGCTGGTGATCAGCCTCTATGTTTTAGGCGATTTTGGCGCAGTGGCTTTAATGCGCTATGAAGTCTTTAGCTCAGCGATTTTCACCCAATACTCTGGAGCCTTTGATCGCATTTATGCGGCGTGGCTGTCGCTGCTGCTGCTGGGTTTAACGCTGAGCTTTATTTTCGCCGACAGCCTGTTACTCGGCTCTAAACGCTTGGCACGCACCGGTACTGGCGCGGCACGCACGGCTGTGCCCGTAGCACTGGGTTTCTATCGGCCTCTAGCGTGGCTGTTCTTGCTGCTTCTGTTTGGAGTCTCGCTGGGTTTACCGGCGCTGATCATCGGCTATTGGCTGTCACTGGCACCGATGTTGACGGATTATCCGGCCTTGCTGGCGACGTTTCTACGCTCAGCAGGCGCTGCCGGCCCGGCTGCTCTATTGGCTGCCGCATTCGCCCTGCCAATTGCGTATCTCAGCGTTCGCTATCCTTCACCACTGGCGCGTACTTTGGATCGGCTGGCCTATATCGGCTATGCGATTCCGCCACTGACATTGGCCTTAGCGCTGGTGTTTTTCTCCCTGCGCAGCGCCCCGTGGCTATATCAGACCCTGCCGCTGTTGGTGATTGCCTATGCATTGAGTTTTCTGGCGTTAGCACTTGGTCCGATCCGTAGCAGTCTGTTACAGGCCAAACCATCGCTGGAAGAAGCCGCCCGGTCACTCGGTCGTAGCTCATTTGGAGCGTTTTCCAGCGTGTCGTTGCCGCTGTTACGCCGTGGCACATTGGCGGGTATGACCTTGGTGTTTATTATTGCCATGAAGGAATTACCGATTACCTTCTTGCTGGCACCCACCGGTTATACTACGCTAGCGGTCAGCGTATTCAGTCGTACTTCCGAAGCCATGCTGGCGGAAGCGGCACCTTTTGCTGCCGCCATTGTCTTGTTTTCCAGCTTGTTCATAGGACTCGTATTGACCTATGAGGGCAAACGTTGATTAATGATTCTCATTGATGTTTGGAACGAATTATGAGCCTACTGCGCGTATCGCGTCTGCGTAAATGCTTTGATCCTCAGCAACCACCGGCCGTGGATAATATCGGCTTCAGCTTGGAGCGTGGCGAAATTTTAGCCTTGCTCGGTCCCAGTGGCTGTGGCAAAACCACAACGCTACGGATGCTGGCGGGATTCGAGCAGCCGGATTGCGGCACCATTGAACTTCGCGGCCTGCCGATTGGTAATCTCCCCCCGGAACGCCGCCAAATCGGTATCGTCTTTCAAGACTATGCCCTGTTTCCGCATCTCACGGTGTTGGAGAACGTCGAGTTTGGTCTTAAACGCTTGGAGCGCAAGCTGCGCCGGGAGCGGGCGCGGCAATTGCTGCACCGTGTGGGTCTGGATATCTATGCTGAGCGGATGCCGAATCAACTCTCTGGGGGGCAGCAACAGCGGGTCGCGTTGATTCGCGCCTTAGCCACTGAGCCGAAATTAATGCTGTTAGATGAACCGTTCTCGAACCTGGATGCTGGCTTGCGAGCGTCAACCCGCGACGAAGTCCGCTCACTGTTGAAAGCGGCCAACACCAGCGCGGTTTTAGTCACTCACGACCAGGAAGAGGCTTTATCCATTGCCGATAAAATCGGGGTGATGAATCATGGGCGCATCGAACAGCTTGATACCCCTGAGACGGTGTACCATCACCCAGCCACCCGTTTTGTGGCTCAGTTTCTCGGCCGGACAAATTTATTGATCGGCCAAGCTCAAGGTAGACACGCCCACACGACATTAGGGCGTATCGCCATCCATCAGCCAAGTTCCGGCGAAGTGTTGCTGTCGCTGCGCCCCGAGCACCTGACCCTGGAAACCGCTCATGATAACGAACCCGCCGCCCAAATCATCAGCCGCGAGTTTCACGGCCATGATTTATCCTATCGGCTGCGCTTAGGCGATGCGGAAATCCTCGCCCACACCGGTTACGATGTCAGCTTTCGGCCTGGCGACCGAGTACATTTAAGGCCACGTGAAGCCGCTGTGGTGCTGGAATCGTCAGTTGAGCACGCGCGTTGACTTCTCGCCTTCAACTGCCGTGTGTCAACGCGCGGGCCATGCCCCCCATCTCTAACGAGCAGTCGGACACTGATCACACCGCCAGATACTGTCGCACTAAGTCATCATCCAGCTCCGGCATAGCGCCTGTAGCGACCAGGCGACCGCGCTCCATAATCGAGAAATGTTCAGCGACCTTACGCGCAAAGGGTAATTTCTGCTCCACCAGCAACACCGTCAGCCCGTCGTCTTGATTGAGACGGCGGATAACCTGACCGATTTCCTGGACAATACTGGGCTGAATGCCTTCGGTGGGTTCATCGAGAATCAATAATTTAGGCTGTAACGCCAGCGCCCGGCCGATGGCTAACTGTTGCTGTTGGCCGCCGGATAAATCCCCACCGCGCCGGCGGCGCATGGTTTTCAGGATCGGAAATAGCTCAAATATGCGCTCCGGGATTTGCTTGGCCCCGGTGATATCCAGGCCAATCAATAGATTTTCTTCTACGGTAAGCTGAGGAAAAATCTCCCGCCCTTGGGGCACATAGCCAATCCCCACTCGGGCGCGGTAGTGAGCAGGCGCTTTGGCTAACGCCTGCCCCGCATACTCAATATGGCCGGAACGAATCCGCACCAGCCCCATAATCGCTTTGAGCAGAGTGGTTTTACCCACGCCGTTGCGGCCCATCAGACAGGTGCAACTCCCCGCCGCCACGTCTAAGTCCACATCCCAAAGGATATGGCTTTCGCCATAGTACTGGTTTAAGCCCTTAACCGTCAGCATCGGCGGCTCCCAAATAGACTTCGATGACTTTGGGGTTATTCTGGATCTGCTCCATACTGCCCTCGGCCAGCACATGGCCTTCATGTAATACCGTGACGCGGCGGGCGATGGAGCGCACAAACGCCATATCGTGTTCGACCACAACGACGGAGTGCTGACCCGCCAGCGCCACCAGCAACTCAGCCGTTTGTTCAACCTCTTGCTCAGTCATCCCCGCCACCGGCTCATCGACCAGTAATAGCAAGGGGTTTTGGGTCAGCAACATGCCGATTTCCAGCCATTGTTTTTGCCCATGCGACAGTGCGCCTGCACGGTCTTGGCGCTGGCTGTCTAGGCCGATGAGTTCTAAGACCTCATCGATGCGGTCACGCTGCAACCCATTAAGCCGCCAGGTTAAGCTTGGCCAAATGCCTTTATCGGCGGCCATGGACAACTCCAGATTATGAAAGACACTCAGGTTTTCAAATACCGTCGGCTGTTGAAACTTGCGGCCAATGCCGGCCGTCGCGATGGCCGCTTCATCGAGCGTGAGTAGATTGGTATTGCGGCCAAAAAACACCTTGCCGCTATCGGGACGGGTTTTACCGGTAATCACATCCATCATAGTGGTTTTACCCGCCCCATTAGGGCCGATAATGCAGCGCAACTCGCCGTCATCGATATAGAGATTGAGATCATTCAAGGCTTTAAAGCCATCGAAACTGACCGTAACCCCCTCTAGATAAAGGATAGTACCGGCATCAATGGACACTTCGGTCTCCGGCAGAGGGAAACGCTCCATAAAGCCGAATACCCGATCACGGGCGACTACGCGCTCGCGCAAGCGCTCGGCTCGACCGGGTTCACCGGCCAGCAGGCCAAACACCCGATCACGGCGAATCAGTCCATCGCTCATGAACCTTCTCCTCCCCGGCGACGCAGCAGGCCGATGATACCCTTGGGAAACAACACCGTGACCAGTACGAATAAAGCGCCTAAGGCAAATAACCAGAATTCTGGGGCGGCGGTGGTAAACCAGGTCTTGGCATTGTTGACCAGGATCGCACCCGCTGCAGCACCGTATAACGTGCCACGACCACCGACCGCCACCCACACGGCTAACTCAATGGATTTAAGGGGTGCAAACTCGCCGGGATTGATAATACCGACTTGAGGCACATAGAGAGCACCGGCAATACCGGCCAGCACCGCCGAAAAAGTGAACAGCCACAGCTTGAACCGCTCCACCCGATAGCCAATGAAGCGGGTACGTGGCTCAGTATCGCGAATGGCTACCGCAACCCGTCCCAGCTTGGAGGTCACGATATAACGACAGGCGATAAAGCCTAAAGCCAAGGCGACCGCCGAGGCGACGAATAACCCAATGCGGGTGGTTTTAGCTTGTAAATCGTAGCCGAGAATGTCTTTAAAATCGGTTAGACCATTATTACCGCCAAAGCCCATTTCATTACGGAAAAACGCCAGCATCAGGGCAAAGGTCAACGCTTGAGTGATAATCGAGAAATACACTCCGGTGACCCGTGAGCGAAACGCTAACCAGCCAAAGATGAATGCCAGCAGACCGGGGGCTACGATCACCATCAGCATGGCAAACCAGAACTGGTCGAATCCGTACCAGTACCAGGGCAAGGCATCCCAGTTGAGAAACACCATAAAATCCGGCAATTCAGGATGACCGTACACCCCGCGATCACCAATCTGGAGCATGAGATACATGCCCATGGCGTAACCCCCAAGGGCAAAAAACGCGCCATGCCCGAGGCTTAGAATACCGCAATAGCCCCAGATCAAATCCACTGACAGCGCCAGCAGGGCGTAGCACAGGTATTTGCCCCACAGATTCAAGGCATAATTGGACACATACCAAGGGGAATCCGGTGGCTGGGTCAGATTCAACCATGGCAGGATAATGGCGATGGCGGCCAGCAGCACCAGAAACAGCCAACTGACACGGTCACCAAACAGGATACGACTCAGTGGCCCCATCATCAACCTCCTGCCGCACGACCCTTCTGCGGAAACAGTCCGCGCGGGTAGCGTTGAATGAACAGAATCACGAACACCAATACCAGAATTTTGGCCAACACCGCACCACTCCAGGGTTCGATAAATTTATTAAGCACGCCCAGTGAGAAAGCACCGACCAAGGTTCCCCAGAGATTACCGACCCCACCAAATACCACCACCAGGAACGAGTCGATAATGTAGCCCTGACCCAGATTCGGCCCGACATTGGTTAATTGGCTGAGCGCGACACCAGCGACTCCGGCAATACCCGCACCCAGACCGAAGGTCAAGGCGTCCACCCAGGCGGTACGAACCCCCATTGCCCGTGCCATATTGCGGTTCTGAGTGACCGCCCGCATTTTCAAACCCAGCCGGGTACGTTTCAGTGCCAGCAGCAGACTGATGAATACCAAGAGGGCGAATATCAGGATGTATAAGCGGTTCCAGGTCAATGCTAAGGCTTCGTTGATTTGCCAGGAACCACTCATCCACGAGGGACTGATCACCGGGACGTTTTGTGCGGAAATCGTAGTTCGCGCTAATTGTTGCAGAATTAAACTGATACCGAAGGTCGCCAACAGGGTTTCCAACGGACGGCCATACAGAAACCGAATCACTCCGCGTTCAATGGCGATACCAAACAGCCCCGCGACGACAAATGCCGCGGGGATAGCGATCAATACCGAATATTCAATCGCCCCTGGGAACAGTTGCTGGATCATATAGGTGGTGTACGCCCCGATCATGATCAGCTCACCATGGGCCATATTAATCACCCCCATCACCCCGAAGGTGATGGCCAGACCAATAGCGGCGAGCAACAGCACCGACCCCAGACTCAGGCCGAAGAACACATTCTCTAGGAGTCGATAATACTCCAGGCGGCGTTGAATACTGGCCAGCGCCTCAGCCGCTGCATCGCGCACTGCGGCCTCAGGATCGTCCTCACTGATCGTCCGCAGACGATTACGCACTTGGGATTGTAAATTGCCGGTTAAGTGCTCAATGGCGGCCATGCGCACCGCCGGCTCGTCAGCGTCCAAGCGACTTAATGCCATGGCGACCTCGATAGCGGCCAATACCCGAGGTTCGGTTTCCTGCGCCAGTTGCTCTTGCAGTAGCGTCAGGTTTTCCGGATCAGGACTCGCCATCAACCGTCGCACTGCCGCCAGCCGGATTGTTGCATCGGGATCATTGAGACTGGCTCGAGCCAAGGCGGCGCGAATCTGAGTGCGCAGGGCGTTATTAATGCTGATACGACTCAGATCACGCCGCCCAACGGTGCCGAGATCTTCACCACTGAGGGCATCGGTGATTTCAAAGTCACGCCCGACTTGATTGACAACGACCACCCGTCCATCCGTACGTAGGGTTTGCAAGCTGCCCGCCAGCATGGTTTCCAGAATCTCCACTGCCCGCGGATGGCCACTGCGGGCGATGCGCTCGACCGCCTGGCCGGTTTGGACAAAATTGTCCGCATCGAGCTGTTGCACCAGCTCGGCGAATCCCGCTTCAGCGGGGGCAGGTTCGGCCACGGCCAAAGCGGGCCACCCTGCCAGCAGTATCAACACTAACAATGCGGCTTTTCCCATGACCTCACCCACCTCGTAGCTTATTCGTAGCTTTGACCGGAGCACTGTCCTGTGCGGATATTGAAGTTGCCGCAGGACACCGGCGGTAACCAATCGGCGATGATCTCGCGGCTACCGGGCAGATAATTTGACCAGGCATCGCCGATGACCGTACCGGGGGTTTGCCAGACTATATCGAACTGGCCATCGGTTTGAATTTCACCGATTAACACCGGTTTGGTGATGTGATGATTGGGAAACATGGTGGCATGGCTACCGGTGAGGTTAGGCACGGTCACGCCATACATGGCCTGGCGCACTGCATCGACTTCCGTGGTGCCGGCAATTTCCACCGCCTTCGCCCACATATTGAAGCCGATATAATGGGCCTCCATGGGATCATTGGTCACCCGATCGGGATTACCGATGAAATCAATCCACGCATCAATAAAATCGTAATTCACGTCTACATCGGCACTCATGAAATAATTCCATGCGGCGAGATGCCCGACCAGGGGGCCGGTATCGATGCCAGACAATTCTTCTTCACCGACGGAGAAGGCGATAACAGGGATGTCTTCAGCGGTAATGCCTTGGTTGGCCAGTTCACGGTAAAATGGCACATTAGCGTCGCCGTTGATGGTCGATACCACACCGGTGGGCTTACCGGCACTGCCGAACTGGCGAATATCGGCGACAATCGATTGCCAATCGGCATGACCAAAGGGGGTATAGTTAATCATGATGTCTTCATCAGCGACGCCATGATCTTTGAGATATTGCTCCAGAATACGGTTGGTGGTGCGCGGGTACACATAATCCGTACCGGCCAGTACCCAACGCTCGATACCGAGCTCATTCATGAAGTAATCCACCGCAGGAATGGCTTGTTGATTAGGCGCCGCACCGGTGTAGAACACGTTTTTAGACGATTCTTCACCTTCATACTGCACCGGGTAGAACAATAAGCCATTGAGCTCTTCAAACACCGGTAGCACGGATTTACGCGCGACCGAGGTCCAGACTCCGAAGACCACATCGACTTGCTCCACTTCGAGCAGCTCGCGGGCGCGCTCCGCAAACAGCGGCCAGTCGGAAGCCGGATCCACCACCACGGCTTCCAGCGGACGACCCAGCAAGCCCCCGCGTTCGTTTTGTTGTTCAATCAACATCAACACCGTGTCTTTCAGTGTGGTTTCACTGATGGCCATGGTGCCGGACAGTGAATGCAGTACGCCGACTTTAATCGGTTCTTGAGCTTGAGCCTGTAAGCTCCAGGTCATTGCTAAACAAGAGGTGGCAAAAACGAGTTTTTTCAGATTCATCGAGTGTCCCCAGCAGAGATTGATCCGGTGATCGCCGTAACGGCAGGAATGCCATGGTGCACGGCTCCGGTCAACTGAGCATAGGTCGTGCCATATGAGAAAACTCTTTGCTTATCTAGAGTATTGGAGACAAATCATCACGGCAGACACGCGTCATTTGCATTGTTGCGGTGCATCAACACAGGCGGGTTGCGCTTTTTTGGTGCAGGAGAAGGGCTAAGACACCAGGTCTTGATCATTCCCACGCTGGAGCGTCACTGCCATTAAGTTAAGCCCGCGTAGGTGCGATTACGCTGCCGCTAATCGCACCTACGCGGGCTTGGTACACCAAGCCGCAGCCGACGTTCGCCGACGCCCTGGCCGCCGTGCGGCGGGCCATCTGGCTGACACCGGGTTTTTGCACCTCGCCGTCCGAGCCCGAGACCGTGGAAATTCCCAAAGCGCTCCTGGACCGCTGGAGCGAGGCGATCCGCTATGCGGCATAATGGGGAAAGTCGAGCTAAAGTTAAGTCATTAAAGCGGATCAGCAACCACGATTGAAACACATCCAGACAGTAACGCCTAACCATGTCAGGCAGTGTGGCTTATAATTATTATTATTTCAAATAAATAATGCTTTGAGCCAATTATCAACAGCGATAGGGCACTGTACTACCTGCAATTGCTGATGCATCTCTGAAGTTGTGATA
>SKOM01000194.1 GCA_007120095.1 Candidatus Competibacteraceae bacterium
AAGAGTCGTTCACCCTGATGATCGTGGTGTAGGGGCGGTTCGCGAACCGCCCCTACCGCCTATATTCGATCCACAGTCGCCCATGGAAGGCGCTGTTCCAATGTCCGGATAGTTCATCAAAAACTGTCCGCAGTATTGCTGAAAAAAGTTTTTGCGCACTTAGCTCCGGGACAGACCTTGAAAGAGCACACCCCGGAGGATGAAACTCTTTGTAATTATGGCATCATTCAGTCCATATCGGCCTAAAAACTGTCTGCAGTACATTATGCCATAATATTGATTTAATAGCAGCACGATGACGGCGTGTTATTCATGCTATGAAGACGTTAGAGCGTTTATTGATTAACGGCTCAGCACGCTGGCGTCTGCTGGTGTTCTGGGTGTTGTTTGCGGCGGTCTATTCCCCTGTGACATGGTGGTCAGCCACGCTGTTAGGCAGTTTCGACAATCAGATTAGTCTGTGGTATCCGGTAGCGGGTCTGCGGTTGTTTGTGCTGCTGCTGTTCGGCTGGGCGGCGCTGCTGCCGGTGATACTGACCGACATGGCCTTGTCGTTGTGGCTGGCGTATTACCTGCTGCCCGAACGCTTATGGCTGAGTCTATTTTTCAGTGTCTTGTCCTCGCCGCTGATTTATTGCGGAGCGGCGCTGGTGTTACGGGCTTGGGTGTCATGGCCTCGCCAGTCTCTGCGGACGCACAGTTTTTTCGCCCCGGTGTATATCGCCCGCTTTATCGGGGTAACGATGCTGGCTTGTGGTTTAGCGGCCATAGCCGGGGTGAGTAATCTGGTGTATTTCGGTCAAATTCCCGCTGATCAGTACGGAGATGCCCTGTTGATGTGGTGGTTGGGGGATTTTATCGGTGTGATCACTGTCACCCCGGTGCTGATGGTGCATCTGCGTCCTCGCATCTATACTTGGTTGCGATCGCCTGCCGACTGGAAGGCACCCCGGATCGATTCATCCTTTAATCATTTTAGTGCGTTTGCCGTTTTTCTGGGTGCCATCTTGACGGTGATCGTGTTATTCCAGATGCCTGTTTGGATGGATCTGAATCCTATGCTGCGCCCGTTTCTGCTGCTGCTGATGTTAGTGCCTTTAGGCTTGGCCGCCTTTGTGGGAGAGCCGCCACTGGCCACGGTACTGGTGTTGGCCATCACCTGCCTATTGCAGGTCTTGATGGCCTGGCAAGGGATCACGGCAGATGCCGTGTATTATCAGTTAGTCATCATAGCGGCTGCATTGACGGGTTTGATGCTCGGTGCCTTAAGCGCCGCCGCCCACCAGGCGTACACCCAGTTGGACGATTTGCACCGCATCACTCATGATCTGCTCTGGGATATCGAAACACAGGGGCGTCTTATGCGGTTGAGTGGTGCGCTGATGCTAGGGGTAAAACCCAAAATAGGCCAGTGGTGGCGGCGATCCGTACAGCACATTCCCTGCGCCGACCGTGAGCGGTTACGGACGGCGCTGGTCTCCCAGCAACCGTTTCAGGGATTGCATCTGGCCGTAGACCATGCCCATAAGGGGCGACGTTGGTTGCAAATCAAAGGACTGCCTTATTACGATGAACTGGGTCGCTTGGCCGGTTACCAAGGCGTGGCGATCGATATCACCGAGCGCCAGCGTGCTGAACAGGCTACAATCGCTCAGCAGGCGGCTGAGACCGCCAATCGCAGCAAAAGCGCGTTTCTGGCGCATATGAGCCATGAAATCCGCACCCCCCTCAATGCCATCATCGGTTTTACCCACCTGTTAGCCGCTGACACCACACTGACCGGTCAACAACGCGACCACATGCGCACCATTGATCGCAACGCCCGCCATTTGCTGGATTTACTCAATGATGTGCTGGATTTTGCCCGGATCGAATCGGGCAGGATGGTGGTGTATGACCACGGTTTTGATCTCCACACGGTGTTGAATGATCTGCATCAACTGTTTCTGCCCAGAGCACGGGCTAAGGGGCTAGCCTTAATACTGGAGTATGATCAAACGCTGCCGCGTTACCTTACGGCTGATCTGGGTAAATTGCGCCAAGTGCTGATTAATTTACTCAGTAACGCCGTGAAATTCACCGCAACCGGGCAAGTGACCCTGCGAGCCGGCGTCACCTCAGCGCGGGTGTGGTTCGACGTTATTGATACCGGGCCGGGCATTGCCGCCGCCGATCAAGCCACGATTTTCGACGCCTTCTGGCAAACGGCAGCGACTCAATATGTGGGCGGCAGTGGTTTAGGTCTGGCCATCTGTCGCGAGTTAGCTACGCTGATGGGCGGACAGGTGATATTGCAGCGCAGCAATGAACAAGGCAGTTGTTTTCGTTTTGATTTGCCGCTAAAATCCGCTAGCCATGCCACAGTAGACAGCGCCGCTTGCGCGCCAACGGGGGCATCTATTGAACCGGAAACCGTGCCAAGCTCGCCACTCCGCCGTGATGATCTGACCGTGTTGTCGCCGCAGCAACGCGACATGATGCGCGAGGCACTGGCCGCAGGTGATATGAACGCCTTCAAACATCAGATCAGCCTGATTGCCACCATCCACGAACCACTCGCCCGCGCCCTTAAACCGCTCGCTGCACAATACAATTACCGTGAACTTAACGCCTTATTCAAGCCATGAAAGACACTGACCCGGCCACCGCCACCATAATGGTTGTCGATGATTTACCGGCCAATCTCGAACTGCTTAATAACCTATTGTCGCAACAGGGGTATCGGGTGCTGGAGTTTCCCTGTGCTGAGCTGGCCTTGCAGGCGGTGGCTCAAGCGCCCCCCGATCTGATTCTGCTCGACATCATGATGCCGGATATGGACGGCT
>SKOM01000136.1 GCA_007120095.1 Candidatus Competibacteraceae bacterium
CGCTGGATCGGGCTGGTGGTCGCCGCAATGCTGACGGCCTTCCAGAAGCGGGCGAGATGCTCGCACGCGCCCTCGGCACCACCAGCCTCCAGACCATCGGCCATCACCACCGCGTTCATCGCCCCGGCACTCGTACCGCTGACGCCCTCGATCCGCAGTCGCGGCTCTTGAAGCAGGCGATCCAGCACACCCCAGGTGAGCGCACCGTGCGCGCCACCACCCTGCAAGGCCAGCTCGATTGTCTTGGTTGCTTTGCTCATGCACTGCCCTCCCATAAGTTACACAGTCGTTCGCCCTGATGGGGGAATATCATCCCACGATGAGTGCAATTTTTCGAGGCTGTTAACCGCCGTATAGGCAGCTTGAAACCGATTCATCGGCTATCATAAGAATTTTGCACATGAGAGCGCTGATGAGTTACCAACCTCGCAACACCCTGATCACCGGTGCCGCCGGTTTTATCGGCTGTAATTTCGTGCGCTACTGGCTAGAGCAGTATCCCGAGATCCGTATCGTCAGTCTGGATGCGCTGACCTATGCGGGTTCGCGCGCCAATCTTGCTGATCTGCCTGATCCGGCACGCCATACCTTCGTACACGGCGACATCACCGACCGCGCCTTGGTTGACCGGCTGCTGTACGAGCATGACATCGACACCCTCGTGCATTTTGCCGCCGAATCGCATGTGGATCGCTCCATCAGCGGGCCGGCTGCGTTCATCACCACCAATATCGTCGGCACCTTCACTTTGCTCGAAGCGGCCCGCGACTACTGGCGCGAATCACAACGCCCGCTGCACGTTCATCATATCTCCACTGACGAGGTGTACGGTACACTGGGCAGCGATGATCCGGCCTTCAGCGAAACCACCGCTTATGCCCCCAATTCCCCCTACTCCGCATCCAAAGCCGGGTCTGATCATCTGGTACGCGCTTATTTCCACACTTACGGATTACCGGTGACCACCAGCAACTGTTCGAATAATTACGGGCCGTTTCAGCATGGGGAAAAATTTATTCCTACCGTCATCCGCAGTTGTTTCAATCAGCACCCCATTCCAGTCTATGGCGATGGCAGCAATATCCGCGACTGGCTGTATGTCAACGACCATTGCACGGGGATTGATGCCGTGATCCGCCAAGGCCGCCGGGGCGAGACCTATAATATCGGCGGCGCTAACGAATGGGCGAATATCGACATCGTGCGGCATATTTGCAAGTTAATGGACCAACGCCTGCCCGCGCAGGCTCCGCATCAGCGGCTGATCACTTTTGTCACCGACCGCCCCGGTCACGATTGGCGCTATGCAATTAACGCCGAAAAAATCAGCAACGAACTCAACTGGCGGCCCGCTGAAACGTTTACAACCGGGATTGCGAAAACCGTGGATTGGATCCTCGAACGTTTGCGGTAGAGAGCCGTCAGCGGCTGAATCGAATCTTACCTGTGAACAAGCGATTTTTGCAGAATTATTTTATGGATAGTCGATATATCGTCATTTTCGATGGGGTGTGCAACTTGTGTAATGCGGCCGTCAGATTCATCATTAACCGCGATCCACAGGGCCAGTTTGTGTTTACACCCATGCAAGGCACTCTGGCCCATGAACTCATCGCACAGCATGGGATACCAAACTTGGGCGAGGATACGCTACTGCTCATCAAGGATAATCAGTGCTTTGTCTATTCAGATGCGGTGCTTGAGATTGCCAAAGATTTAACCGGTTGGTGGTATCTGATTAACCTGTTCAAATTTATACCAAAACCAATTAGAGATTATGTGTATCAATTAATCGCCCACAACCGTTATCGACTCTTTGGTCAGCGAGAAACGTGCATGGTACCATCGCAGGATGTGCGCAAACGCTTCCTCCAACCTAACGGACAATCCCGACAATGAGCAACCCTGATCTATTTTCCCGTTTACGGACTGACTGCCACGACGAATGGAATGCCTATGTCAACCATTCCTTTGTGGAACAACTGGCAGCCGGCACCCTCCCCGAAGCCTGTTTCCGCCATTATCTGCTGCAAGATTATGTGTTCCTGATTCATTATGCCCGTGCCTGGGCGCTGGCCTGCTACAAAGCCGATACCCTCGATGATATGCGCTCCGCCACTAGCGTATTGCAGGGGCTGATCGACTATGAAATGAGTTTGCACATCAAGTACTGCCAGCGCTGGGGCATCAGCCAGGCCCAACTGGAACAGACACCAGAGGCTAACGCGAATATGGCCTATACCCGCTATGTGCTCGAACGCGGAATGGCCGGTGACGCCCTCGACCTGCTGGTGGCGCTGGCACCTTGTGTCATGGGTTATGCGGAAATCGGGCGGGAGCGTATGGCTCATCCGGCTACACGGCTGGAGGGCAACCCTTATCGTGATTGGCTGGAAATGTACGCCGATCCGGAAATGCAGCAACTGGCGACTTCCGTCGCGGCACAGATGCAACGCCTGGCCGAGCAACGCATGGGCACAGGACGCTTTGCCGGTTTGCGCACGACGTTCAGTGCTGCCACTCGGCTGGAAATCGGCTTCTGGGATATGGGACTGAACCCCGACTCTTAGCGGTGTTATCTGCTGCCATATCATCGTCAATTCCGAAAAATGAAACTTACACCTCAGCATTCAGCACCCAAAGACGCCGAAACCCTCAGTTTGGTTAGCTTGTTGTGGCTTCAAATCGTCTGCTGTTATCAGCACGCTTAAACAAATGGCTCAACTTCACGGGTGAATTACGGATCGATCACCGCAGGCGATCGATCCGCTACACGGTTGCTATCCGGCTAACACCATCAATAAATCCTTAGCCTCCACGCGATCCCCCGGCAGCACCAACACCTGACTGACCGTGGCGTTGCTTTCAGCACGGATGGCAGTTTCCATTTTCATCGCTTCCAGAGTTAACAACACATCCCCCCGCTCTATCGCTTGACCAGCGCTCACAGCGACACTGACCACCGATCCCGGCATGGGGGCCGGAATATGGGCCGGGTTGCCCTCCTCGGCCTTAGGATGCGCCTTGACGCTGGACTCAGCCCCTTGAACCGCCACACGCACTAAGCGCGGCTGGCCATTGAGCTCGAAAAATACCCGACGCACCCCCTTCTCATCGGTTTCACTGGTGGCTAAATGTCGTATTATCAAGCTCTTACCCTGATCAATATCCACCGTGACTTCATCGCTGGTAGTCATGCCGAAGAAAAACGCCGGCGTCGACAATACCGCCAAATTCCCAAACTGACTGCGATGGCGGGCATAATCCGCAAACACTTTCGGGTACATCAACCAAGACGCCAGATCCGTATCACTCAACTCGTACCCAACCTGCTCGGCCGCCTGCACCCGTGCGGCGTCCAGATCCAGCGGTGGCAAATGGGCACCAGGACGCTCTCGGGGCGGCGGTTCAGTGCCTAAAATACGCCGACTGAGATCTTCAGGAAAACCATCGGGTGGAAAACCCAGCTCACCTTTGAACAAGGACACCACCGATTCGGGGAAGGTGACTTCGCGCTCAGGATTGCGTAAATCATCCGGGGTCAGACCCGCTGTCACCATGGTCAGCGCCATATCGCCGACCACTTTAGACGTGGGCGTGACTTTGACAATATCCCCGAATAACTGATTGACCTGCGCATAGGCTTCGGCAACTTCCGGCCAATGGTGATCAATACCCAGCGAACGCGCCTGTTCGCGTAGATTGGTGTATTGCCCCCCCGGCATCTCATGGCGGTACACATCCGAGGTGCCCGAACGGATGTCGCTTTCGAACATGCTGTAATAGCGCCGCACCCCTTCCCAATAATGGGACATCTGGCGCAGCGGTTCGGTCGCCAACCCTGGATCACGCGGATGGCCGCGCAAGGCGGCGACAATCGAGCCTAAATTGGGCTGGGAGGTCAGGCCGCTCATGCTGTCCAGTGCCGCATCGACCGCATCGGCTCCGGCGTCCACAGCCGCCAGCACCGATGCTGCACTCAAGCCGCTGGTGTCGTGGGTGTGGAAATGAATCGGTAAACCGACTTCTTGTTTCAGCGTACTGATCAATAGGCGGGCGGCTTCCGGTTTACACACCCCGGCCATATCCTTAATGCCCAGAATATGCGCCCCAGCCGCTTCTAATTGCTTGGCCAGTTTGACGTAGTAGTGCAGATCGTATTTAGGCCGAGCGGGATCGAGCAGATCACCGGTGTAGCAGATCGTCCCTTCGCACAACGCCCCGGTCTCGCACACCGCATCCATGGCCACGCGCATATTCTCCACCCAGTTCAGCGAATCAAACACCCGGAACACATCGATGCCGTTATCCGCCGCCTGCTGGATAAAATAGCGCACGACATTATCCGGGTAGCTGGTGTAACCGACGGCATTGGCACCGCGCAGCAGCATCTGAAATAACACATTGGGAACGTGCTGGCGCAGGGTGATCAAACGCTCCCAGGGATCTTCCTTGAGAAACCGCATGGCCACATCAAACGTCGCCCCACCCCAACATTCCAAGGAAAACAGATCGGGCAGTAATTCTGCATAGTACGGCGCAATCGTCCACATATCCCGCGAGCGCATCCGGGTTGCGAACAAGGACTGATGGGCATCACGCAGGGTGGTATCGGTGATCAATACCTGCGGCTGGTCACGCATCCACTGGGCAAAGCCTTCAGCCCCCAGCGTCTTAAGCCGGTCACGGCTGCCCTCGGGTATCGTCCCGCTCAAACCCAGCGGCGGCAACTGTGGTGGGTCCATCCGTTCGGGCCGCGCCCGCCCCGCAACCTCGGGATTGCCATTGACAATCACCTCGCCGATGAACTGCAATAAACGGGTCGCCCGATCACGCTGTGGCACAAACCGAAACAGCTCCGGGGTCTGGTCGATAAACCGAGTGGTGCATTCGCCGGATTGAAACTGCGGGTGATTGATGACATTTTGCAAAAATGGCAGATTCGTGGATAAGCCCCGCACGCGAAATTCGCGCAGCGCTCGGTCCATACGGCGGATAGCGGTATCCGCCGTTGGCGCCCAAGCCGTCACTTTCACCAGCAGGGAATCGTAATACGGAGTGATTAAGCCCCCGGAATAGGCCGTACCGGCGTCCAGACGCACTCCAAAACCGGCTGCACTGCGGTAGGCCAGAATCCTTCCATAATCCGGGACAAATCCGTTTTCCGGATCTTCGGTGGTAACCCGGCATTGCAAAGCATGGCCGTCCAGGGTGATGGCGGACTGCTCCGGCACCCCACAGTCCGGATCGCCAATCCGTACCCCTTCACTGATCCGAATTTGCGCCTTGACAATATCAATACCGGTCACTTCCTCAGTGACGGTATGCTCGACCTGAATCCGCGGGTTGACTTCGATGAAATAGAAGGCATCAGTCTCGGCGTCCATTAAAAACTCAACCGTGCCCGCATGAGTGTAATCGGCTGCTGCGGCTAAACGCAAGGCGGCGGCACATAAATCCGCCCGTTGTTCAGCCGATAAAAACGGCGCCGGCGCGCGCTCGATGACTTTCTGATGACGGCGTTGCACCGAACAATCGCGCTCGAATAAATGCACTCGATTGCCGTGCAGATCACCGAGCACTTGCACCTCGACATGGCGGGCGTGGCGTACCAGTTTTTCTAAATAGACTTCATCATTGCCAAACGCGGCTTTGCTTTCGCGCCGTGCGGCGGCGATTTGCGCTTCTAATTCGTCGGCTGATTCGATCACCCGCATCCCGCGCCCACCACCGCCCCAAGAGGCTTTCAGCATGAGTGGATACCCCACATCGGTGGCAAGACGATGCACGGCGGCCCTATCATCCGGTAAGGGGCCGGTAGCGGGCATCACCGGCACCCCGGCCGATTCGGCCAGTTGCCGGGCCGCCACTTTATTGCCTAAGCGGCGCATGACTTCAGGTGTAGGGCCGACAAATACAATCCCGTTGTGCGCACAGGCTTCAGCAAAATCCGGGTTTTCCGAGAGAAACCCATAGCCGGGATGGATGGCATCGACTTTGGCTTCACGGGCAATGCGCAAGATATCGGCAATATCCAGATAGGCATCAATGGGTTTTTTACCCACCCCAACGCGATAACTTTCATCCGCTTTGAAACGATGCAGCGCAAAACGATCTTCGTCAGAATAAATTCCGACGGTGTGAATTCCCAATTCGTTGGCGGCTCGCATCACCCGAATGGCGATTTCACTGCGATTGGCAATCAACAAACGCTGGATGGATCGGTTAGTTTTCAGCATCACAGGTCAACCCTGGAAAATGGCCAGTCTAGAATTATGGCGATGTCACAGCACAACAGCAAATAGTACGACTTGCCTTTTAACTGGTTTACGCATAACTTAGCGCAGCAAATCACGACAACCATTACCGAGGACGTCTCTATGTCTGAAAAACTGCTTTTCCTGTTCCCCGGTCAAGGGGCACAATATGCTGGCATCGGCAGCGATATCCACCGCGAATACGCCAGCGTACGGCAGGTGTATACCACCGCCAGCGAAGTGCTGGGCTACGACATCGCTGAACTCAGCTTTAACGGCCCGGAAGAACGGCTCAAACTCACCCGCTACACCCAACCGGTGTTGCTCACCCATCACATCGCCTGTTTAACCGTATTCCGGGAACTCACCGATAACCAGGTACCCCCCCAACTCAGCGGTGGTCACAGTCTGGGTGAGTACTCCGCCTTGGTCGCCGCTGGGGTATTGGACTTCGCCACAGCGTTGCGACTGGTGCAGAAACGCGGCGAACTCATGGGCGAATTTGGTGCCGGTGAGATGTCCGCCCTACCGTTGGAACTCAGCGAGGCTCAGGCACTGGCTGAGAAGCACTATTGTGCCGTAGCCGGTTTGAATCTCAAGGATCAAACTGTGGTGGGCGGTCTGCCCGCCGATCTTGACCGCCTGGAAGCCGAACTGGCTGAGATCCAGCCGCGCAAACGTCCGGTACGGTTAAAAACCGAAGGGGCTTTCCATACCTATTACATGGTCAGCGCGGCTTGCAAATTCCGCGCCGTGCTGGAAACCGCTGAATTTCAACCCAGCAGTGTTAAAGTACTGTCGAATTATACCGGCGGTGTCCATACGGCGGATCCCGATGCCATTCGTACCCGATTATTTTTTCAGTTGTTTCATCCGGTGCGTTGGGTTGATAATCTACACACCGCGCTGGCTGGCGGTGTTACCCGCATCATTGAATTCGGCGGCGGCATCGGCAAGGGTGAAACGCCTGCGGAAAAACGACCTAATCTGGAAGGCATGATTAAAAAAATCCAGCGAAAAATCCAGCGCGGTACGGAATACGCGGCCAAGTACCACGCCGCGATTAACCAAGCGACCCTGACCACCACAGCAGAGGTACTGCAATTATGAGCGAACGTCCTTTTCGGATTCTTGGGCTGCAACAAATCGCTATCGGCGGCCCCGATAAAACCCGTCTGCGGCAGTTATGGATCGATATGTTTGGTCTGGAGATTGAACATACGTTTCAGAGTGAGCGCGAGAATGTCGATGAAGACATTGCCATTCTCGGCAGTGGTGCACATCGCCTGGAGGTCGATCTGATGCAACCACTCGACCCCGAGCGTAAACCTCGGGTTGATCAGCCACCGCTGAATCACATCGGTCTGTGGGTGGATGATTTGCCTAAAGCGGTGGAATGGTTAAGCTCACAGGGCATGCGTTTCGCCCCTGGGGGGATTCGTAAAGGTGCCGCCGGCCACGATATTTGCTTTGTGCATCCGCGCGGCAATGCAGACGCCCCGATCAGCGGTGAGGGCGTATTGATCGAGCTGGTGCAAGCCCCACCGGAGGTCATTGAGGCATTGGGTTAACGGTCATCGTGCGTCTTGACCGCTATCTGAGTCATGCGACTGAATTGTCGCGTAAACAGGCACGGGACTTGATCAAATCGGGTGCGATCAGTGTTGATGGCGTAATCCGTGTTGATTGTGCCCATGCAGTGAACTCCGAACAGCGGATCTGCTGCGCGGGTATTGAAATCGCGGCACCTGGCCCGCGCTATTTCATGCTGTACAAGCCTGCAGGCTATATTTGCGCCACCAAGGAAGGGGCGCACCCTACGGTGCTGCAACTGCTTGACGAACCACGCCGCGAGCATTTACAAATCGCTGGACGGCTGGATGTGGATACCACCGGACTGGTGCTGATCACCGACGACGGCCAGTGGAATCACCGTCTCACCTCGCCGCGCAGCCGCTGCCCTAAAACCTATCATCTGAGCTTGGCTGAACCGCTGTCGATGGATGCCCTCCAGCAGCTCGAACGCGGGGTCTGGCTACGTCACGAGCACCAGCGCTGCTTGCCTGCCGAAGTCAGCCGGGATGACTCCCAGCACATCCGGTTAACCCTGGTTGAAGGGCGTTATCATCAGGTCAAGCGCATGTTGGCGGCCGTCGGCAACCGAGTCGTGACTCTGCATCGTCAGCGCATCGGTGCCATCCAGCTTGACCCGATGCTGCAACCCGGTGATTATCGACCACTGAGTGCAGATGAAATTGACGGCATTGCTGCTTTGTAACGCCTGGTTACGCCTTAACTGCATGGAATCGAAGCCGGACATAGCCTGCCTGCCAACCGCCTGAGCCCGAACAGAACGCCGGTTTAAGGAGTTTTTTCACTGGCCTACCTGCGAGCAGGCTGGTTCACTGTCCGCATTCGGCGCATCGCCTCAAGCGCTACCTTGACCTGGAATTCCGGCAACCGAGCAAAAGATTGTCTCAAACGACGACTCACTGCACAATGAACATTGGACAATCATCAAGTGTATTTTGATCTATGACTTTATCACGTTTGCAGTTACTGCAAGAGAGTCTTAAACACCGCATTATGCTGCTCGATGGCGGCATGGGGACGCTGATCCAGTCCCAGCAACTTTCGGAGGCGGATTATCGCGGTCAGCGTTTCCGCGACTGGGACAGTGACCTCAAGGGCAATAATGATCTGCTGGTGCTCACCCAGCCGCAGCTCATCTACGATCTGCACACGGCTTATTTAAACGCCGGTGCGGACATTATCGAGACCAATACCTTTAATTCCACTGCCGTGGCCATGGCCGATTACGCCATGGAAGACCTGGTGGTGGAACTCAACCGCGAGGCCGCTAAACTGGCCTGCGAAGCGGCGGCCGCCTGTAGCAGCGCCCAGCAGCCGCGGTTTGTAGCGGGGGTTTTGGGGCCGACTAACCGCACGGCATCGATTTCCCCCGATGTCAATAATCCCGGCTATCGGGCCATTACTTTTGATGATTTGGTCAAGACCTATTGCGAAGCGGTGAGTGGCCTGGTAGCCGGTGGGGTCGATCTGCTGCTGGTGGAAACCATTTTCGATACCCTGAATGCCAAAGCGGCCTTGTTCGCCATCGCCGAATACCAGCAACAACAGGGCACAGCCCTTCCAGTGATGATTTCCGGCACCATTACCGATGCCTCGGGGCGGACTCTGACCGGTCAAACCACCGAAGCCTTTTATAATTCCCTGCGCCACGCCCAACCCCTGAGCATGGGGTTGAACTGCGCCCTGGGGCCGTATGAGCTGCGCCAGTATGTCGAAGAACTGGCCCGGATCAGCGAGTATTATGTCTCTGTCCACCCCAATGCCGGTCTGCCCAATGAAATGGGCGGCTACGATCTCGGCCCTGAAGCCATGGCCGAAGAAATCGGTGAATGGGCGCGGGAAGGGTTTGTCAATATCATCGGCGGCTGCTGCGGCACTGACCCGGAGCATATCGCCGCTATCCGCGAGGCCATCGCCGGAGTCGCCCCACGCACCCTGCCCCAACGCCCGGTGGTCTGTCGGCTCAGCGGTCTGGAACCCTGCACCCTGAGTGGCGACAATGCCAGCAATTTTGTCAATATCGGTGAACGCACCAATGTCACCGGCTCGGCGCGGTTTAAACGTCTGATTAAAGACGGTGATTACTCCACGGCGCTGGAAGTCGCCCGCCAGCAGGTCGAAAACGGGGCGCAGATTATCGATATCAATATGGACGAAGGGCTGCTGGATTCGGCCCATGCCATGACCACGTTTTTAAATCTACTTGCCGCCGAACCGGATATTGCCCGCGTACCCGTGATGATCGACTCCAGCAAATGGTCGGTGATTGAGGCCGGATTGAAATGCGTGCAGGGCAAATCGGTCGTCAACTCCATCAGCCTGAAAGAAGGCGAGGCGGCGTTCATCGAGCAAGCTCAGTTGGTACGCCGCTATGGGGCGGCCGTGGTGGTCATGGCCTTTGACGAACAGGGTCAGGCCGATACGTGCGAACGCAAAATCGAGATCTGCAGCCGCGCTTATCGGATTCTCACCGAACAGGTCGGGTTTCCGCCGGAAGATATTGTTTTCGATCCGAATATTTTCGCCATCGCTACCGGCATTGAAGAACACAATAACTATGCGGTGGATTTCATCGAAGCGCTGCGGGCGATTAAACAAAATCTGCCCTATGCGCTGACTTCCGGCGGGCTGAGCAATGTGTCGTTCTCGTTTCGCGGCAATGAGCCGGTGCGCCGCGCCATGCACTCGGTGTTTCTTTACCACGCCATTCGCGCCGGTCTGGACATGGCGATTGTCAATGCCGGGCAGCTCGATGTGTATGATACCATTGCTGAAGAACTGCGCGAACGGGTGGAAGATGTGGTGCTTAACCGCCGCGCCGATGGCACCGAACGGCTGTTGGAGATTGCCGAA
>SKOM01000110.1 GCA_007120095.1 Candidatus Competibacteraceae bacterium
ATTTAACAGCACGATTATCGATCAGATCATCGACCACACCGGGATCAGCCAGCGTACTGGTATCACCCAGCGCATCAATTTCATTGGCCGCAACTTTACGCAAGATCCGGCGCATGATCTTACCCGAACGGGTTTTGGGCAAGCCCGGTGCCCACTGAATCACATCGGGGCTGGCAATAGGACCGATTTCATTACGCACATGCTTGACCAGCTCTTTACGCAGATCTTCTGTCGGCTCTACGCCACCCATCAGCGTCACGTAGGCATAAATACCTTGACCCTTGATATCGTGTGGATAACCGACCACGGCCGCCTCGGCTACAGCGTCATGCAGTACCAGCGCCGACTCAACCTCGGCGGTACCCATGCGATGGCCAGACACATTGATCACATCATCGACACGTCCTGTAATCCAATAATAGCCGTCTTCATCCCGGCGGGCGCCGTCATCGGTGAAGTAATAGCCTTTGTACATGGCAAAATAGGTTTCGAAGAAGCGCTGATGATCCCCATACACGGTGCGCATCTGTCCCGGCCAGGGTTGTTTGATCACCAGATTACCATCGCCGGCACCTTCGATTTCATTGCCTTCGGCGTCCAGCAGTGCGGGAACCACACCGAAGAAGGGCAGGGTGGCGGAACCCGGTTTAAGGGTAGTGGCCCCCGGCAGCGGAGTAATGAGAATCCCACCCGTCTCGGTTTGCCACCAGGTGTCAACGATAGGACAGCGGCTGTCGCCGACGACCTGGTAATACCACTCCCAGGCCTCGGGATTAATCGGCTCACCGACTGAACCCAGTACCCGCAAGCTGCTGCGGCTGGTTTTTTTCACCGGCTCATTCCCGTCGCGCATCAATGCCCGCAGTGCGGTGGGTGCGGTGTAAAAGATACTGACATGGTGCTTATCGACCACTTCCCAGAAGCGGCTGGTGGTCGGGTAGTTGGGCACGCCTTCAAACATCAACGTGGTTGCGCCGTTAGCCAGCGGGCCGTAAACGATATAGCTGTGGCCGGTGACCCAGCCTACGTCTGCTGTACACCAGTAGACTTCGCCATCGTGATAGTCAAAGACATATTTGTGGGTGATAGCCGCGAATAGGGCGTAGCCGCCGGTGGTGTGGAGCACGCCCTTGGGCTTGCCCGTGGAGCCTGAAGTGTAGAGGATAAACAACGGATCTTCCGCATCCATGTGTTCGGGCGGGCAGTCCCCTTTAACCGCTGCTATCGCTTCATGGTACCAGACGTCGCGGCCTTCTTGCCAGTCGATATCGCCGCCGGTACGTTTGACCACCAAGACGGTGTCAATACTCGGTGTGCTCTGACAGGCTTTGTCGCAATTGGCTTTCAATGGCACTTTACGCCCGCCACGCAGCCCCTCGTCGGCAGTGATGACGGCTTTACACTCGGAGTCATTGATCCGATCTTTCAGCGCGTCGGGAGAGAATCCGCCGAAGACGATGGAGTGTACCGCACCGATGCGCGCGCAAGCCAGCATGGAATAAGCGGCCTCAGGAATCATGGGCAGATAAATACAGACCCGGTCTCCCTTGCCTATTCCACGGCTTTTCAGTACATTGGCGAGTCTGCAGACGTGATCTTGCAGTTCACTGTAAGTGATTTTACTGTCATCCGCAGGATCATCGCCTTCCCAGATAATCGCGATCTGACTGCCCTTTCCAGCCTTAACATGGCGGTCGATACAATTGTAGCTGACATTGAGCTGGCCACCTTCAAACCAGCGAATGTGGGCTTTAGTATAGTCGTAGTCCCAGACTTTATCCCAAGGCTTAAACCACGTTAGAAATTGCTCGGCCTGCTCAGCCCAAAAGCCCTCTGGGTCGTCAATCGAGCGTTGGTATAGGGTTTGGTACTGCGCTGGGTCAATTAATGCCGATGCGGCGATTTCGGGGGTGACAGGATAGCGTTTGATCTCACTCATTATGGCGTCCTCCTACATTTTGATTATAAAAACAAACGAATTATTAGCAATTTTTTTATTTTTAACATGCTGGCTGCGCAACAATACCAGTTTGTTGAGCAAAAGTCATCGCCATATCAAGGTATCATTAAGCAACCTCCGGAGGTCATCGAACCATGTGCTCAATATGCGTTTCACGTAAACCATTTGAGCGTAACTGCTTTATAACATCCATCTTAATCCCACACTATTGCAATAATGCGTCGCCACACTATTCCCCCTGACCCAAACTCCGCCTCACGCGGTCTACATGCTGAACTCGGTGCGCTGCACAACCTGGCGCATTATCTGTGGCCGCCGGGGCAGCAGGCGCTGCGCTCTCGGGTGGTATTAGCTTTGGCTTGTTTAGTGTTGGCCAAAGTCGCTACAGTGATTACCCCGATTTTCTATAAACATGCTGTAGATGCCTTCACCGGCGAGGCCAGTCTGGCGGTGACCCTGCCGTTGGCGGCGATTCTGGGTTATGGCCTGGCACGGGTGGCTAGCCTGGGTTTTGCCGAACTGCGCGATGCCCTGTTTGCCCGCGTGGCTCAGCGGGCGATGCGCACTATCGCGGTCAGCGTCTTTCGCCATTTACACCATCTGTCCCTGCGGTTTCACCTCGATCGCCAGACCGGCAGTCTGTCGCGGGTGATTGAGCGCGGGGTGCGGGCGATTGAGTCGTTGCTCAGCATTATGCTATTTAATATTTTACCAACACTGATTGAAATTTTGCTGGTGGTGGCGATTTTGTGGGGCATGCTGAACTTCAGTTTTGCTGTGGTCACCTTAGCCACGGTGGCCGGTTATATCATTTATACCCTGTGGGTGACGGAATG
>SKOM01000035.1 GCA_007120095.1 Candidatus Competibacteraceae bacterium
GCGGAGTCAGCCTGGAAGTCCAGCGCGGTGAAACCCTCGGTATCGTCGGCGAATCCGGCTGTGGTAAATCGACGCTGGCGCGGATGATGGTGGGTCTGCTGAAACCCAGTGGCGGACAGATCTACTTTCAGGGCGAAGAGTTACGGGAATTAAAACGCCGTGATGCCTTGGCGTTTCACCGCAAAGTGCAATTTGTGTTTCAAGACCCCATGAGTTCGCTGAATCCACGCAAAACCGTGCGCCAAATTCTCGAAGCGCCGCTGGAAGTTTTACTTAAGATGCCGCGCGCCCAGCGCCGTGAGCGGGTGGCCGAATTGATGGATTTAGTGAATTTACGCCCTGAATTTCTGGAGCGCTACCCGCATGAATTTTCCGGCGGCCAAAGCCAGCGCATTGGCATTGCCCGCGCCCTGGCACCCAATCCCGAGCTGATTTTTCTCGACGAGCCGGTGTCGGCGCTGGATGTATCGGTGCAGGCGCAGGTCTTGAATTTACTCCGCGAACTGAAAAGCCGTTTGCAACTGACCTATGTGTTCATCAGCCATGATTTAGCAGTGGTGGAAAATCTCTGCGATACCGTGGCGGTGATGTATCTGGGCCGGGTGGTGGAATACGCACCCCGGCGGGTGTTATTCGCCGATCCGCGCCATCCGTACACGCGGGTGTTATTATCCAGCGTACCGGTACCCGGTGAACAGGCCATGCAGCGCCTGGAGCTGGTCGGTGAATTGCCCAATCCGGCTGCCCCACCGCCGGGCTGTCATTTCCAGCCGCGCTGCTACCGTGCCGAAGCCCGCTGCCGCCAAGCCTACCCGCAGCAACAAACTCAGCCCGATGGCCGCCGGGTAGCCTGTTATTTTGCTGATGATTCCGAACTGCCTGCGGAGCTAAACCCTAGTATTGATAATAATGCGCGATAATGTATTTTTCCCAAAGGGTTAGCCCATGTTGAGTTTATCGAAGAAGTTTATCCATGAAAGCCACCCGCATCCTCTACGCCCAAAAGCCCAATAAAGCAGCAAATCCCGTTCATGACTTAACTTTATGAACAAAAGATATATTTTGTTCGATCTTTTCGTAATGCCTTAAAGCTCGATCTTCGAGTTTTTTGTGCTTGACAAATAAGCTAAGCTAGTGGTGATCAGTCTAACGAGGATGTGGAGCGATGTTTGTTAGCGTACTGCCGTTCATTACGAGCTATCTCGACGATGTCGACAGGGCGCTTAAAGCTCACGCCAAGGGTCGAGGCTTAACGGGCGGCCAGCGCCAGTGGCTGAGTTTTTGTCTGATGGGCGTGCTGTTAAGCAACACGGTGAGCTGGGCGAGCTTCGAGCGTTGCGGTTTGTGCGGGTATCGTCTGAGCGCGTTATCGTGGATGTTTCGCCGCACGAAGCGGGTCTGGGAGGTGATGTTTCAGGCGAGTGTGGGTGTGTGGTGTTGGCATGTTAAAAGGCAAGAAAAAAGCACAGGTTTTCAACTAAACCGTGTTCATGGAGTTGTGTTGTGGGGTTAAAGTGTTCGCTTTATCCGATTTTCAGGTGACTAACGAACACAAAATCCAGCCCCCATTCGGCGGCGACGCGATGATCGAGGCGGCTGTCGCCGAGAAACAGGGCGGGGTGGTGGATGGTGCCTTGGGTTAATTCCCGTTCGACAATCGTGCTTTTTTCGTCGGGGCTGCCGAAGATGCCGCCGTCAAACCGTGTGGCGAGGTGGCGTTGTGTGAAGATTTGAAATAAATCGAACCTGCTCCCTATTATGATTTGTTATTCGGGAAAACGCAGTCGAGAAAAACTTCTCCCTTGGGCGATCGCAGCCCCCTCGACCTCTGCTGCCGACTCAATCCAACCCTTGTTTTCAAGAAATTGTAGATAGGCGCGAGTACTGACCTTGCGACAATTGTCGGGAAGCAAAAAACTAGCGCGGGCGATTTTATAATCCTCGAACAAAAAAACACCGACGTACTCGGGTTCGTACAGTGCCATTTCATGCATCGCCTCCTGAATCGAAAGCTCGCCCAAATTGGCCTTGCGCACCTCACCACCGCGACTCTGCGCAGCCTGAAAGAGCTGAAAGGTCCGCGTTGTCTCGATCGACACTGAATTGGCGTCTACCCAATTCTGGATTGCATCGCTGCTTGGGGTTGAATTACGGGTGACCTCATGCAACACCATATCAACGATACGCACTTGCCAGCCCGGCTTGAGCAACAGATCAAGCGCTTGCCCATACGCCAAGGTAATCAGCGGCCCGGCATCTGGCAGCAACACAACCGGCGCAGGTTCGACGAGAGCAGTGCTCACGTCGTCAGTGCATTGAGTTCTGCCACCATCCCCTGGGTAGCGGCTTCTGAAAGTCGCGGCATCGGCAAGTGGGCCTGGGCCATCAACAAAAACAGATCTTCAGCGGCATCGATGCCCAATGCCCGCATGGCCGCCAGGTCGTCGATACGTCCCAACGAAAAATCAAGCAGGATCAGGTAGTTTTGATTGCCTGCCGCCTCGGCCCGCTCAAAGGTCTCAACGAAATAGCGCAACTCGGCGTTGAACAAGGCATTCAACGACGTATCCGACTTGGCGGCAATCACTTTGGCGCGTTTGAGCAAGTCGCGATCAACCGCACTGGTAAAATTGACCGTAGCCATCAGACTGTACCCCTTACACTGACTGAACACATAAATAAGTGTAACACATATTTATGTGTGAGTGACATCGCATCAGTAACAGTGAATGGCTTTATTAGTCGATAGGCTAGTGTGACCAGACATCGTAAGCGTTCACCCCCCC
>SKOM01000255.1 GCA_007120095.1 Candidatus Competibacteraceae bacterium
CCAGAATCCCAACAAACCTTTGGCGAACCCAGCATAGCAGGGCGCACCCAACTGGGGATGTATTTTGCCGGATGCATTGCCCGGCTGCATCATAATGGCGATAGACATGGGTCTATCCACCTCAGCAACGGTCACCATTTATGCGGAGCGTGTTTCGAACTGCATCTCCCCTAGTCACCGCCAACTCCGGTTTATCGAATGCCACATATTCTGAAAAATATAGGCAGGAAACTTCTTTGGTACAGTCTGTTGCTGCTACTGTCAGCACCGGTGCACGCGACAGAAACGGATATACGGATACTGGTTGATGTCTCGGGCAGTATGCGCTGGAATGACCCGCAGAATCTGCGCATTCCGGCAGTGCGACTGCTTGCTGAATTCCTCCCGCCAGGATCGACAGCCGGTATCTGGTTGTTTGCAGAAGACACTGAGCGGCTGCATCCTCCTGAACCAGTTGATGCGGCCTGGCGCGAAAGCGTCACAGCTAATCTGGGACGTATTCACTCCCGCGGCCTGTTCACTGATATCGAGGACGCCATCCTCACCGCAACCGCTGATTGGGAGTCCCCTGCCGATGGACATACCCGCCATTTAATCCTGTTCACCGATGGTCTGGTGGATATAGCCGATGGGCCTGAAGCCAGCGAGGATTCGCGACAGCGCTTAATGGGTGAGCACATCATTACACTGCAAGAGGCTGATATTCAACTGCATGGCATCGGTCTGTCGGATGAAATCGATGCCGAGCTGATGCAGCAACTGACCTCCCGCACCGGAGGGTGGCTGGAAATCGCTCAAGATGCAGAGACTTTGCAGCGGATTTTCATGCGTATGCTGGAACAAACCGCAGCACCTGCCACAGTCCCTCTATTGGACAATCGCTTTGAAATTGATGAGCGCATCCGAGAATTTACTGTACTGGTGTTCCGCAGCCCCGACCAGACCGTCGTGCTGATTAATCCGAGCGGACAGCGCATCAGCCGAGATGACAGCGCTGTGATGGCTATGCGCTGGCTCGCCGAACCGGGCTATGACTTAATCACGATTGACGACCCTGAAGCCGGTACCTGGCAGATTGATGCCCCGCTGGATCCGGACAATCGAGTGATCGTGGTCACTGATCTGGGCTTAGCCTTGAACCCTCCTGCCAATACGGTGCGTTCCGGGGAAGCCATACCGGTTGAAGCCTGGGTTACTGAACAAGGCCAACGGTTGCACAATCTCGATTTTCTCGCAGTCCTCACCGCCAAGGCTCAACTTACGGCAACGACTGCCGATGTCCAGAAACAGCGCCCACTGGTTTTGGAACCGAGCACACACCTTTTCCACGGGCAATTTCCCACCAGCGAATTACCCACAGAAACTTACCAGCTTGATGTACACATTGATAGTGGTACCCTTCAACGGCAAATCAGCAGGCGCGTCGCAATTGTCGGTGCCCCGGTGATCATGACCTATACCCCGATTCTGCCAACCACCCTTGACGAACCGGCCAGGCTCATCGCCGATCTTATGATTAACACCGACGCCATCATCCCCAGCAGCCTGTTTGGCCACTTACGCTTAACCGACCCAAAGGGACAACTAGCCATCGCGGAAATTCGTGCGGTCAGGGGGGGTGCCCACCAACTGGAGTTGCCTGTCACCCACCCAGGACGCTATCAGGTCAGCGCGCATTTGAGCGCCCGCGACCACCACGGTGACAGTATCGTATTGGACATGGAGACTGAACAACTGAACCTAGACTTTGAGCTGGCACAACAGGACATGACACAGCGTCCGGATCCAACAAGCCAGACGGAGGACGATAAACTGCCCTGGCTTACTGTCCTGTTGTTGGTTGCCGTAAGCAACGCGGTATTCATCCTGCTGCTGGTTCTACTCTGGCTTATCTTGCGTCCATCACGTCAGCCAGCAGCGATAACCCAATCATCCAGAGGTCGTCGATGATGAGCATCAGTAGTTTCGCACTGATTGGCTGGATTTTAGCCATAGAATTCGCCCTGATCGCCTGCATTCTGTTCGTCATGCTCCAGCGCGCAAAACACGCTGTTGCTCATGCCCCCGAACCCTCTAATCTGATGCCAGCAGATCAAATGGCCGAGCGGTTGAACACTCTGGAACAACAAAACACCGATGTATTGAATCAATTAACCCGGGTACGGGGTATGCTGAAGCAGTTGCAGCCCCAAGAGTCCACGCTCCGACGCCATGAGACGGCTGCCGCCGACCCTGGATATACCGACAGGGAATCACCGACCGTGTCTCCGCGAGACAACCCGTATCACGATGAAGAATCGGAAGAACTCATCGATTTATTCGATGACGCTGCGCTGGCACCAGCCTCTCAACAACCCCGATCACGCTCATGAAGCCCCGACGCGGTGCCGTTGCCGCAGGCCATGAACAAACCGCCCAGGCGGCTATCCTGATTCTTGAAGCAGGTGGTAACGCCTTCGACGCCGCATTAGCCGGATTGTACGCAGCCTGTGTTGCCGAGCCGGTACTGAGTTCATTGGGCGGCGGCGGCTTTTTGCTGGCCCGCAATGCCAAGGGGCAGGCACGGTTATTTGATTTTTTTGCCCAAACGCCCAATCTACGCTTACCACCTGAAGATCAAGCGTTTTATCCTATTTTCGCTGACTTCGGCACCACACAACAAGAATTCCACATCGGCCTGGGTGCTATGGCCGTACCCGGCATGGTACGCGGGATGTTCGATGTACACCGTGCCCTGGGCAGTCTCCCCATGTCCCGCATTGCCGAGCCGGCCATCGAAATGGC
>SKOM01000107.1 GCA_007120095.1 Candidatus Competibacteraceae bacterium
AACTGGCAGGAAAGCTCGATGGCATTGCGGGAGTCGATGGACGGCCTGCTTTCATCATTAGAGGGAGGGCTGCATGGAAGCTAAGACGCCTTTCTCTCAAGAGGATCTGAACGAAATCTTCAAGATTTCCCCTGCAGATCCGGAACGCGTGATTTCAAGGGAAAGCAGCAGCCTTGAATTCAAGGAATCATTCGGGTGGGCAAGCTTGCCGAAGTACCTGAAAACAAGCGCCGCATATGCCAATGCCAAAGGCGGCTATATCGTGTTTGGCATTGCCAACAAGCCACACCGTCTTTGCGGTCTTTCGGGGGCTAACCTGAAGTTATTTGAGGATATTGATCCGGAAAAGATGTCTCGCAACTTCAATGAACACTTTGCTCCGGAAATAGAATGGACGATTCAGGAATATGAACTTCAAGGGAAGGTTTTTGGCCTTCTGTATATCCATGAGGCCAAGGACAAGCCGGTCGTCTGCACCAAAGATGCTGGGAAGGAGCTGAAAGAGAGCGATATCTACTACCGGTATCGAGGCCGCTCCGAGCGTATTAAATACCCGGAACTCAGATCCATCCTTGAGGCCAAGCGGGAAACTGAGCAGCGCCTATGGATGCAACATCTCGAAAACATAGCGCGGATCGGCGTTCGTGAGGCTGGGATTTTCGATCTGCACACCGGTAGCGTAACCGGGTCCGGAGGCTCGTTCCTCATTGATGAGTCACTTCTTAGTCAGCTTTCTTTCATCAAAGAGGGGGAGTTCTCTGAGGTCAAAGGCAAGCCCGCGCTAAAGCTGATCGGACATATTGAACCTCTGGCTGGAAGCGTTATCGGTACGGCCAAAAAACAAATTGTAAAAACCAAAGGCATAAGGACGGCTGATATCGTTCTCAGCACTTTGAATCAGGATAATGTTCCTGAGCCAGACGAGTACATCAAACAGATCTGCTTTGAAAGCACCGCATTTCTGCCCGTTTACTATTTCATCAAGAAATCCGGAATGACACTTAATAAAACCGTGGAAGTGCTCGAAGACGTGGTTTCAAGATCAGCCACGCGAGGAAAACTGATTGAACGGTTGAAGAGTGGGAATACTCAGGAACTTGCAATCCCCAACGGAAGCACTGCCGCAGCCACCAAAAAGAGGAAATACGCAGAGGCGATGCGGAGCAAAAAGGCCAACGCAGGCCTTACGGGGAAAGAGCTTGAATATTGCCTTCAAGCCATACGCGGACTGACGGCAGACGAGGTCAAATCCAACTCGAAGTATATCCGAGAGCTTTTGCGGAACTGGTTTAACAAGCACTACGCATCGGCCAAAGGCCCACTGGCTGACAACCTGCGACGGGCGATCTGCTGGGTTGATGAAGCATTGAATATGGGAGACTGTAAATGAGCACACAATCCCTGAAGCCCGGCTGGAAGATGGTGAAGTTCGGCGAGGTGGTGAAGAACGCCAACCTCGTGGAGCGTGACCCCGAGACCAATGGCGTTGAAAGAATCGTTGGGCTTGAACACATCGATCCCGAGAATCTGCATATCCGTCGCTGGAATTCCGTTGCGGATGGCACCTCGTTTACCCGCAAATTCGTACCGGGACAGACGCTCTTCGGTAAGCGCCGGGCCTATCAACGCAAGGTCGCCTACGCTGAGTTTGAAGGCATTTGCTCCGGGGATATCCTGACGTTCGAGCCGAAGAATAGAAAGGTTCTACTGCCGGAGCTTCTGCCATTTATCTGCCAGAGCGATGCCTTCTTCGATCATGCGCTCGATACCTCGGCCGGATCGCTGTCACCCCGGACCAGTTGGACGGCATTGAAGGACTTTGAATTCCCGCTGCCACCCCTTGATGAACAGAAACGCATTGCCGAGATCCTGTGGGCGGCGGATGAGGCGGTGGAAAAATACGTCTATTTCTGGAAGGCCCTCAGTTTATATGCTGAAACCCTCATAGCGGAGAATCTGACATCAACTGATTCTGGTGGGGTTCTTGGAGACTACTGCCCCTCAGACGGTATCAAAATTGGTCCGTTTGGTAGCCTCCTTCATGCGAAAGACTACCAATCTGAAGGCATTCCCGTTGTTATGCCTGCTGATATAGAGGGCGGGGTTATTCAAGAAGAGAGCGTTGCTCGAATTAACCTGCAAAAAGCCGGAGAACTTCAAAATTACCAACTGCGTGAAAATGACATTCTATTCCCTCGTAGAGGCGATTTAACCAAGAGAGCCATCGTACTAAAACACCAGGAAAATTGGCTCTGTGGCACTGGTACGATACGGGTTCGTCTGACTGAAGGGATAAATCCTCGTGCGGTGTTTTGGGCTTTAACAAGCGCTTCAATAAATCGTTGGCTCGAACGCTTTTCTGTAGGAACGACGATGCCAAATCTAAATGCATCAACAATTAAAAAGATTCCTTTTCACTTACCAGAAGGACCCTCCGCAGCAGCTTTTCTTGCGGAACTTGAGAGGGTCATGGACGTGTCTATGAGTGCCAAGGAGCATTGCAGCAAGCTTGTGGATCTTAGGAAAAATCTTATAGAGCAAATGGTTGTGGAGGGAGCCGCCCATGTTTAATGAAGAAAATACTGTCGAACAGATGGCGGGAAGTAGTGTGAAGGGTGAAGAGCGAGGTGTGAAATGAGGGTTAAAGAACTTCAAACCCAAATCGCCCTCGGTGAGGACAGCAGCCGCCAGTTCAAATCCGATGTTCGCAACGCCGAGTCTTTGGCCTCCGAAATGGCGGCGCTTGCCAATTCCGAGGGCGGAACGATCTATCTGGG
>SKOM01000214.1 GCA_007120095.1 Candidatus Competibacteraceae bacterium
CACTACGGGCGCACATCAGGGGTTGTATGCGTGTGACTCCAAGCTCTACGGCTTTTTGTAGGCTGTAATCCATGCGTTCACCGCGAGCGATACCTTGCAGCAGGGTAACCATCAGCGGGGATTCACGTTCACTCGCGCTAAAATCGCCTATAGTAACCCAGGCGGTGCGGCGCTCAATATGCTCCAGTATGGCGGCATAATCGCCACCCTGGCCATTAAACACCCGCAATTCGGCACTGACCCGCAGCCGTAATACCCGTACGGCATGATGAAAGGTCGATTCGGGCAGACGCAATCGGGCACCGCTGGCTAAAGTTACAGGCACATAGAAACGAGGGATACGCATGGCTGGTCATTATGCCATGCTGAGAGGCAACCGTCAGACGAGAAGTAAAGGGGTTGTGTGGGCAGTGTCATATTTTTTGGTGGCACAAACCCATCGGGCAGGATTAACCTGCCCGAATGAGCGATGAGGATAGGTATTAAACCTTAACTATCCATCAGTAACTGTTCTAGCCGTTGCATCAACTGCGGATCACCTTGCAACGCCACAGCGATCTCATTGTATTGATCCACTGTCATACCGCTTTCCTGCACCGCAATCGTCATGCGTTGGCCGGCCTCTTGCTGCAATTGCTGCGCCTGATCCTGGCTTTGTGCACCCTCGATACGCTGGGAGTATTGATCACGAATGTCATTCACCGCCTGCATAGCATCAGCGAATTGCATCAACTCCGTATCGGTAACCTGCACCCCAGATTCATATCCAGGCATGGCGTCTTGTGCTATGACCGGCGTAGCCAACCACAGCAGGGTAGTCAAAGCAACAATAAGAGCGATGGGATAACGTTTATTCATACAATCTCCGGTCGTTTAGTTAACATCGACAGTTACCAAGCGAATGCCGTGCCAACCCGGAAAAGTAATGATTATTTATTGATTAATATCAATTTATTTAATGGAGATTGCATAGCCTTGTAAATCACAAGAACCATAAATTGAGTCAATTTGACACATGACATGCAAAATAGGCACAGTGCATCCATGATTATTGGTTTACGACTGGCCCTGCTGGGCAAAGTAGTGCTGCCCCTGATCGGGGTCTTCGCCCTGACCATTTATTTCGCCTTGGCAGCGCTGGAACAGGCGACGGAACAACGGCTACAGGAAGACATCAAGCTGGTGGCGCGGGCGATTCGACTGCCGGTCAGCACTGGCCTGGAACAAGGCACCTTAGATGCTCTGGAAGATTCCTTGAATTCCGTGCTGGAAATTGGCCGGGTCTATGGCGCTTATGTGTTCGACCAGAACGGTGATCAAGTCGCTGCGGTAGGCAGCGTGGAACCGGGGCGACGCGACGAGCGCAAGGCCGCAGAGATTGCCGCCGTCGGTGAGCAGATCGGTGAATACCGCCGCATTGAAGGCCGCGAGGTGTATTCTTATTTTTTACCGCTATTTGATACCGGCGGGCGGATTAACGGCCTGCTGCAGGTCACGCGTGAACAAAGCGATTTTACCCGCAAATTTGACCAATTACGCCAGCAGGCGGCGCTGACCATGTTCGGCGGCACCCTGCTGGTATTAGCGATTGTCCTCCTAGGCCATGATCGAGCGATTGGCCGCCATGTTCGTGCCTTGCTCGGCAGCATGCATCGGGTTGAAACGGGTGATCATGCCCACCGCGCTTACCCCCAGGGCCCTCGCGAAATCCGCACCCTGGCCTGTGCCTTAAATACCATGCTCGACGGCATTGAACATAATGAACGCGAACTGGCCGAGCAGCGACAAGCACAAGCGGCCTTGACCGAACGTCTGCGCGAGACAGAAAAAATGGCTGCCTTAGGGCGGATGGCCAGCGGGGTGGCTCATGAGCTTGGCGCCCCTCTGAGTGTGATTGATGGCCGCGCCCGCCAACTGCAAAAAACCGCCGACGGTGCTGGGAAAACCCGCGAAAATCTCGCTCAAATCCGCAATCAAGTGCAACGCATGGCGGGATTTATCCGCCAATTGCTGGAATTTGCCCGCGCCTCGACCCAGACTCCACGCGCTATGAAAGCGACAGATTTAGTGCACAGTAGCGTCCAAGCCATGCGCAACGAATATGAGTCGACATCAGCGCGCCTACAGGTACAGCCGCCGCCCACCGGTCTGCAACTGCGTGGAGACCCGATACGTTTGGAGCAGGCGCTGACTAATCTGCTGCGTAATGCGCTGCAAGCCAGCCCCGATGGGTCGGTGATTTTACACAGCCAGCCCTGCGACCAGGGACTCGCCCTGATAGTTGATGACAGCGGGCCGGGCATTGATCCTGAACTGGCCACACGGTTGTTCGAACCTTTTGTGACCAGCAAAGCCCAGGGTACGGGCTTAGGCTTGTCCATCGCCCATAGCGTAGCGCTAGAGCATGCTGGGCACCTGCAAACCGACATCAGTCCCCAAGGCGGTGCCCGCTTTATTTTATGGTTGCCCAGTGCATCAGGATCCTCCGATGACTAAACCACGGATATTGGTGGTCGAAGACGATGAGAGCTTAGCGACTTTAATTGTCGATGAGTTGGACACCGAGGGCATGCAGGTGAGCGCTGCAGAGCGGGTGGCGATGGCGGTAGAGTGTTTAGCCGAGCAGGCTTTTGATCTGGTGATCAGCGATCTACGCCTCCCCGATCGGAGTGGCCTGGAGTTATTGCAGCACGTCAATCAGCTCACGCCTAAACCGGCCTTTTTAATGATCACCGCCTTTGCGACGGTCGATCAGGCCGTTGCCGCACTGAAAG
>SKOM01000064.1 GCA_007120095.1 Candidatus Competibacteraceae bacterium
CCCCCAAGGCTGTCCTTTTAACCCGCGCTGTTCGCACGCCTTTGATCGCTGTCGACGTGAACGCCCATTGCCCTTAACGGTCGATGAATCCGCCGTGGCATGCTGGTTGTATGCTGAGGGTAGCGCCCTCTCTACCACGGAAACATCCCCGGGCGCTTGAGACACATAAGCGCACCCGGGGTGGACAAAGTCCAAAAATAATTACAGATTACGGCTCATTTTGTCGGCGAGATCCCAACAAGCGTCAACCAGGCGATCTACTTCACGCACACTATGCCAAAGATGGGTAGACACCCGTATCGGGCGGTGCAGCGATGAGCTTCCGATCACTGGCACGGCGGTATTGCGGACAATAATGCCATATTCATCCCGCAGCCGGTTAACAAACATACCCGAAGCGGCTGCATCCGTTATCAGCTCAGGGTTGTAGAAAAATGGGTTAAACGAGGTCAGCGCAGAAACAAGCTCTGGATCATCCATGGGCGCATATAAGGCTTGAACGCCCCAACGTGATGCGATATTGTCTTTCAAGCGCATCGACAGACTCAAGATATACTCCTCTATGACATCACGGCCAATTTCGTCCCACATGGCACAGGCTTTCCCCAAGGCATTCAGCATGGGTGAGTGCTTGCTGCCACAGCTCTGAATCACCGCTGCAATATCATAGGTGGCCACTGGCCCAGTTGCCCGTTCTGTCCATGCTACTGTCCCGGGCGAACCATCAGTGCGTGGCCTGTTTGTCGAATAGCTGCTGGTTGTCACTGGAAAATAAGCCGGCAGAGGCAACTGATTATATTCAGATCTGATTTTATTGCGAATGATCAAAATCCCGGTTGATCCCGGACCACATTGCCACTTATGACCCGCACCAGACATGAAATCGACGCCGAGCGCCGCATAGTCATAGGCCATCATGCCCGGCAGGTGGGCACCATCGCAGATCGAGATCAGCTCATTTTTAATCGCCACGTCAACCAAACGGCGGATCGGTAACATCGTACCGGTTAGGAAAGTCGGCGATGACCACATCATGGCACGCACATTCAACCCATCTTCCCTTGCCTGATCAATCGCTTCTTGGAATAAGAACTCGTATTCTTCGGCGGTTTGATCGTTGCCGGTCGGACACTGAATCCGGCGAACTTCGATACCGTAACGGTCAACGGCAATCTGCAACGGCACATTGCCACCGGGATGTTCATGGTTGGTGGTCACCACGCAATCACCAGCCTGCCAAGGAATACCCAAGATGGCGTGGCACATACCATCAGAGGTGTTATAAGACACCACTAGTTCGTCAGGATCAACTCCAAACCCCGGAGCTATCTGCGCCCGCAGAGCCGCAAAATTACCGTACCCATTCAACGATTCGCGGGCATACTCGGTATTTGCATCATTGAAGAACCTGACCACCTCACGCGGCATAGAACCAGCCGTACCGATATTCATGAACAGCTTCTGCGGGTTCAAAATGAACGCATTACGGTATCTGCTTCGTGCCCAATCCTGCGGTTGGAAGCGATCCCGATCCCAACGACCACTTAGACCATCGCCAAGGGACTGGGCATGAGCATGAACACCGGTAGCCGCCAGCACAGTACCGGCACCGATCATCTTTAGAAACTTACGGCGAGCATGGTCGTCAATGACACCATCAGTCTTAACGCTATCTTTTAGCATAAGTTAATCACTCGTGTTTTATGACAGCAAAGAGAGCAAAAGCGCCAGAAAAACGGCCTCTACCTACTTCTTAAGGGGTAGCAGCGATAACGGCGATTTCAATGAGCACGTCCCGCGGCAACCGGGAAACTTCCACCGTCGCACGGGCAGGTGGATCGGTGTGGAAGTATTCAGCATAAATCGCGTTCATTACCCCAAAGTCATTGAGATCCTTCATGTAAACATTAGACATCACCACATTTTCAAATCCCATGCCTTGGGAAGCAAGCTTGGCACCAATGTAATCCAGCACCAAACGCGTTTGCTCCTCAATGGTTTCGCCCTGGACTGCGGCACCTTCCTGGTTGAGCGGAATAACCCCAGATAGAAACACCAGGTTACCGGTTTGCACCATTTGTGAGTAGGGACCAACAGCAGGATACAGCGCATCCGTAGAATGAATCTGCTTCACCGAATCCTGTGCACTAACCGTAAAGGACAGTGCCATGCTTACAACCCATATTACGAAAAGTGAACTTGATTTCATTTTCATTTCACAAGAGACCCAGGCCCCGTGCAGGACACGGTCAAACCCATCGTCTCTCAACCTCCGTCATCTGGTTTAAGGTTACAAGAACAGCCTGCCTCATGCCCGCTAGGCCATAAACACTACAGTCACACAGAACGCCTAGTTTGGCTATCTTGGCTTGTGACCCGGTTTGTATAGTTTAAAAGCCAGACAGAGTCAACCAAATTAATGCGCTGTGTTACCGATGCTGATGATGTGGCGTCAACAAAACTGTGAATAAACAATTATTAGAATCTATGGTGCCTCCACAGCAACCTGGAGGTTGTCTCAGCACCGACGTTGACTGCAACTATATTCGGGATGACTTTGTTATAGTCTCGTCTTGGGTTCAAGGTTTTGGGCTTTGGGTACGCGCTCTCACGCTTAACCCCGATCTTCGAATATTGGCTCGGTGAGTCATTTTGCAGCGCTTTTTAGCCGCAGGAACGTCAATCAATGAGTGATTTAGTCACAGTCAGCGGTCTGTCGCGCACCTTTGATGTGTCGCGACCTTGGCTGAATCGAGTGTTAGAA
>SKOM01000271.1 GCA_007120095.1 Candidatus Competibacteraceae bacterium
ATCCGCGCCAGCAGCAAGGCCAGCAAGATGGCCGGGATGCCGATGACAGCGGAAATGATGAAAAAAGGTGCGAAGCCGACTGCTTCAACCAGCACTCCGGTGAAACCGCCGAGAAACTGGCCAGGCAGGGTCATGATTGATGAAAACAGCGCATACTGGGTGGCGGTGTAAGCGCTGTTGGTCAGGCTGGAGAGGTAAGCGATAAACACGGCAATCGCGATCCCGCCGCTGAGATTATCGGCCATAATGGCGATGACCAGACCGTATAACTCCGGGCCGAGCAGCGCCAGCCACGAGAAACATAAATTGGTTAACGGGGCTAACACGGCACCGATAATCAACATGCGCATAATCCCAAAGCGGGCGACCAGCAAGCCACCAATGGCTACTCCACTTAGCGTCATGGCTAAGCCGAAAGCGGCGGCCACATTGGCAATCTGTTGTTTGCTGAACCCCAGATCAAGATAAAACGGGTTGGCCATCACCCCCATAAAAATATCGCTGATGCGAAACACACTGATAAACAATAATATTACCAGTACGGCCTTGCCGAAGCGCTGGATAAAATCCGCAAACGGACAGATGACCGCGCCGATGAACCATGCGGTGATATCGCGCCGCCAGCCAAGGTGTGTGGTTCGGTCTAAATAATTCACTACCCGCTGTTCAAACTGCATGGTGTTACGGTCGATCTGCGCCTCGGGTTCGCGCACAATCAAGGTCGTCAGTAGGCCCACTCCCATGAGCACCGCCATGGTGCCGTAAGCCAAACTCCAGTTGCCCACGGCAGCGATATGCAGGGCACCGGCCCCAGCGGCCAGCAGAGCAACCCGATAACCAAACACATAAGTGGCGGCCATGGCACCTTGGCGTTCACGACTGACCGCCTCGATGCGGTAGGCATCCACGGCAACATCCTGAGTGGCCGAACCAAAAGCGGCTAATACTGCCCACACCGCTACCAGCCACAGCGCCTCGGTGGGATCGGTGAAGGCAATGCCCGCCAAGGCGATGGCGATGGTCAGTTGCGCCAATAGCATCCAACTGCGGCGACGGCCAAACCAGCGGGTTAAGCCGGGCAGAGCTAGGCGGTCAACCACCGGTGCCCACAGCACTTTAATGCTGTGCGCCATGCCCACCCAGCTCAGAAAGCCAATAGCGGCCAGCTCCACGCCGAGATCGCGCAACCACGCTGTGAACGTTCCCCCAACCAGCAACAGGGGCAGGCCGGCAGAAAAACCGAGAAAAGCCATGCCCACTACCCGCGGGTGAGCATAAACTTGCCAGGCATCGCGCCAGTTGCGTGATTCAGCGGCTGCGTTCAAAAGTTTTCTCCAAAGTTAAACAGGGGGGGCAGTGATCCATCAGGTCGATGTGGTGCTGTCCGGGGTTCAAGGGGGTCGTGATAGGCGGGTTATTCTAACGTAAGATAACCACCAAACAACCAGGCCGGGTAGGCTTATAGTCGTTCGCCCTGATTGCCAGACTGATGTTGAGCGCACATCTTAAAGCATGACCAGGTGCTGATGTTGGTGAACCAACGCCAAGGGTTCTATCATCGCTTGTCGCTCATGGATTAGGGGCACTATATTTAATAATTAAATAGGATTGTCGTGAAAACCAGCCCGCCGTTATTACTGCCCGATTACACTGCCGTCGCCCAGGCGGCGGAACGACTTCAAGGCATTGCTCACCGCACTCCAGTATTGACTTCGCGCACGGCGAACGCCTTGACCGGGGCGCAGGTGTTTTTCAAATGCGAGAATTTCCAGCGCAGCGGTTCGTTTAAGTTTCGCGGCGCTTACCATGCCATTGCCCAACTCAGTCCAGCACAGCGGCGCGCCGGAGTGGTCAGTTATTCCTCCGGCAATCATGCCCAGGCGCTGGCCTTGGCCGGACAGTTACAGGGCGTGGCGGTTACGGTGGTCATGCCCCATGATGCCCCGGCGATTAAACGGGCCGCGACTCGCGGTTATGGAGCCCATATCGTCGATTATGATCGCTTTCAGGAGAGCCGGGAAGCCATCGCCCAGCGTTTGGTCGCCGAACGCGGCCTGAGTTTAATTCCCCCGTATGATCATCCTGATGTCATTGCCGGACAAGGCACCAGCGCCAAAGAATTGTTTGCCCAGGTAGGGGACTTGGATGTGTTGCTGGTGTGTTTAGGCGGTGGGGGTTTACTGGCGGGCAGTGCGCTGGCGGCGGCAGCGCTGGTGCCCAACTGCCGGGTGGTGGGGGTAGAGCCAGAAGCCGGTAATGACGGTCAGCAGTCCTTGCAACGCGGTGAAATTGTGCGGATTGCCGTGCCGCAGACCATAGCGGATGGGGCAATGACGCCTTATCTGGGCGAGCATAATTTCCCGATTATCCACCAGCGGGTCGAGTCCATCGTCACCGTCAGTGATGCCGCCTTGATTGAAGCGCTGCGCTTTTTTATTGAGCGGCTGAAAATCGTGGTCGAACCCACCGGCTGTTTGGCCGCTGCTGCGGCGTTTACCGGCGCTTACCCCTGTGCCGGTCAGCGCGTCGGGGTGTTAATCAGCGGCGGCAATATTGATCCGGCTAAACTGGCCACGCTGTTAGCGGCTTAGCGACCCCGCATAATCCATCATCAGCAGCATATAATCGCATATAGCCATTCGCTCTGTTTTCCAGACATGAAAGAGTCGTTCACCCTGATGATCGTGGTGTAGGGGCGGTTCGCGAACCGCCCCTACCGCCTATATTCGATCCACAGTCGCCCATGGAAGG
>SKOM01000128.1 GCA_007120095.1 Candidatus Competibacteraceae bacterium
AAGCAGCGCAAGCGCCGAACGGGTAAACCGACCTTGTTTTTATTCGATGAACCCACCACGGGATTGCACAGTGCCGATATCGCCCATTTGCTCCACGCCTTTGAAGCCTTGCTGGCTCAAGGCCATTCACTGGTGGTCATCGAGCATCATTTAGACCTGATTGCCGCTGCGGACTGGCTGATTGATCTGGGTCCTGAAGGCGGCGAGGCCGGTGGCGAACTGATCTGTGCCGGGACGCCGCAGCAGGTCATGGCCTGTGAGCATAGCCATACCGGCCAAGCTTTACGCCAGCATCACGCCCCTTACACCAGTAGGGATAATACCGTAGCCGAGCCGCTGCCTGCTCTTCCCACCCCACGCGCCCCAGTCAATGCCATCCACATCCATAATGCCCGCGAACATAATCTGCGCCATATTGATGTGACCATCCCCCACGGCCAGTTCACGGTGATTACCGGGGTGTCTGGTTCCGGCAAGAGCACGGTGGCGTTTGATATTGTCTTCGCCGAGGGACAGCGGCGTTATCTGGAATCGCTGAACGCCTATGCCCGTCAGTTTGTGCAACCGGCGGCGCGTCCCGATGTGGATGCCGTGCGCGGTATTCCCCCGACCGTCGCCATTGAACAGCGCACCAGTCGCGGCGGGCGTAAAAGCACGGTGGGTACGCTGACCGAGATCCAGCATTTTCTACGGTTATTATTCGTCAAACTCGGGACGCAATACTGTCCCGATTGTGACATCGCCATTCAAGCCCAGTCGCCGGAAGCGATTCTGGCCCGCTTGCTCAAGGTCTATCGCCGCCAGTCGATTACGCTGCTGGCCCCCTTGGTGACGGCGCGTAAAGGCTATTACACCGATTTAGCCCAATGGGCGGCAGGTCAGGGGGTTACCCATCTGCGGGTCGATGGCCACTACCAGCCCACGGCTCAGTGGCCACGGCTGGATCGGTTCAAAGAACACACCATTGAACTGCCGCTTGGCCCCTGTGTGGTCAATGCCCAACACGAGGGCGAACTGCGAGGCATGTTGCTGCGCGCCCTGGAATACGGCAAGGGCCTGGTGCGGGTGCTGGCAGAGGACGGTGCCGAGGCCTTGTTTTCCAGCGAACGCGCCTGTCCCGGCTGTAGTCGCAGTTTTGCCGAACTCGATCCCCGCTTGTTTTCCTATAATGCGCAGCACGGCTGGTGTCCAAGCTGTTTTGGCACCGGGCAGGTGTTGCCCGGTTTTGATGGCGAACAAAGCGGTGAGGAAGCGGCGTGGCGGGAGCAGGACAGTGCCGCCGTATGCCCAAGCTGTCAGGGGCAGCGGCTAAATCCGGTGGCGCTGGCGGTGCGCTATCGTGAGCGTTCGATTGCCGATTACGCCGCCTGGCCGATAGCCGAGTCTGAACGGTGGTTTCGGCGGCTACGGTTGGCGGGACGCGAGGCGGCGATTGCCCGCGATATCGTAGCTGAGCTGCGCAGTCGTCTGCGGTTTCTCCAAGAGGTGGGTCTGGGCTATCTCAGCTTGGATCGAGCCGCGCCGACTTTATCCGGTGGCGAAGCCCAGCGCATTCGGCTGGCAGCGCAGTTAGGTTCACATCTGCGCGGGGTGTGCTATATCCTCGATGAACCGACCATCGGTCTGCATCCCCGCGATAATCAGCGCTTACTAGCGACATTGGCGCAACTGCAAGACCAAGGCAATACGGTGGTGGTGGTTGAACATGACGAAGACACGATTCGCCGTGCTGAGCATGTGATTGATTTAGGGCCGGGAGCTGGACGGCTGGGGGGGCATGTGGTGGCGGCGGGAACTCTGGACGATCTGCTGGCCAGTCCCGATTCAGTGACCGGGCGGTGTCTTGCCCAGCCCTTACGGCATCCTCTGTGGCCGCGCCGTTCGGTCGAAGAGGCTGAACATCTGCGGATCCAAGGCGCGCAGCGCCATAATCTGGCCGATCTGGATGTGGCCGTACCGCTGGGGCGGCTGGTGGTGGTGACCGGGGTATCGGGGGGCGGTAAATCGACCTTGGTGCGTGAGGTGCTGTATGACAATCTACACGCCTTGATGATTGCCCGCCGTAGCCGCCAAGCACCGCCGCCGCTGGTGGGCTGTCGGGATTTCACCGGCTGGGAATCGCTGCAACGGGTCTTGGAAGTCGATCAAACCCCGATTGGCAAGACGCCGCGCTCCTGTCCGGCGACCTATGTGGGTCTCTGGGATGCGGTGCGGAAATTATTCGCCGCGACTGAAGAGGCGCGACTGCGCGGTTACACACCTGGGCGGTTTTCTTTCAACACGGCTGGAGGGCGTTGCGACGCCTGTGACGGTCAGGGCATGAAGCGCATTGAAATGAGTTTCCTGCCTGATGTGCAAGTGCCCTGTGAAGTGTGTCGCGGGGCGCGGTTTGATGCCGAAACCTTGGCGGTGCGCTGGAAAGGCCACAGTATCGCCGATATATTGCAGATGAGCATTGCCGATGCCGTGGACGTATTCAGCGCCCAGCGCATGATCCGGCATACCCTGCAATTGCTGGTCGATGTCGGCTTAGGTTATTTAACCCTAGGCCAGCCTAGCCCCACGTTATCCGGCGGCGAGGCGCAGCGGATTAAACTGGTCAGCGAATTAGCCAAGGCGCGTGACAGTACAGCGTCTGGGGCCAGGACTTTGTATATTCTGGATGAACCCACGGTGGGTTTGCACATGGCCGATGTGGAAAAACTCATTGGGGTCTTGCAGCGTCTGGTGGAGGC
>SKOM01000139.1 GCA_007120095.1 Candidatus Competibacteraceae bacterium
AATGTAAACATGGTGGTATCGCTGATTGCGCCGATTGCGATGGAAGAGGGACTACGGTTTGCGATTCGCGAGGGCGGACGTACGGTCGGTGCCGGCGTCGTGGCCAAAATCATTGAGTAAATTTTGCACAGCTGGAGCGTGCTGATCATTGATTCAGTCACTCTCCAGCATCTCACTACAGGCGAGTAGCTCAATTGGCAGAGCAGCGGTCTCCAAAACCGCAGGTTGGGGGTTCGAGACCCTCCTCGCCTGCCATTCTTGTGGTTAGTTTTAGCTAATCTCAGACGGCTGCCCCAGAAGCATGCGGTGTCTACAGGTCTTTTGATTCAACGATGAGTTATAAATCTGATACGCAGCACTCCAAGGCTGATACCGCCAAGTTGGTGGCAGCCGCTGCATTGCTGGCAATAGCTATTGCAGCATTTTACTATTTTTCTCAACTCTTGACACTAGTGCGCGTTATCGGTCTGCTGGTGGCTGCGGGTAGCGCTGCTGCCATAGTGGCAACGACAGATCCTGGTCGTCAACTTTTCGGGTTTTTTCAGGATTCCCGCACTGAACTGCGCAAGGTGGTCTGGCCGTCGCGCAACGAGACGTTGCAGGTCAGCCTGACCGTGATTGTGCTGGTATTGCTGGTCGGCGTGTTTCTGTGGCTGGTAGACATGTTTTTGTTCTGGGTCGTGCGGTCACTGACCAGCTAGGAGTATACGGTCATGGCGATGCACTGGTATGTCGTTCAAGCCTATTCCGGGTTTGAGCATCAAGTCAAACGCGCTCTCGAGGAACGAATCAGGCGTTATGATATGGCCGACTCGTTTGGGCAAATCCTGGTTCCGACCGAAGAGGTCGTGGAGATGCGCGATGGTAAAAAACGCCGCAGTGAGCGCAAATTCTTCCCCGGCTATGTTCTGGTGCAAATGCAAATGGATGATGCCACCTGGCATCTGGTCAAAAGCGCACCCAAAGTCCTGGGCTTTATCGGTGGTTCCAGTGACAAACCTCGTCCCATCACTGAACAAGAAGCTCAAGCGATTATGCAGCGCGTTCAAGAAGGCACGGATAAGCCTCGGCCTAAGATTTTATATGAACCTGGCGAGGTAGTGAGGGTTACTGACGGCCCATTCAACGACTTTAATGGCGTGGTTGAAGAAGTGAATTACGATAAAAGCCGTCTGCGGGTAGCCGTGTTGATCTTTGGTCGTTCGACCCCTGTCGAACTGGAATTTTCCCAAGTAGAAAAGGCGTAACTCAATCCGGGGAGCCGCGAGGCGTTTGTACCCATCTAGGAGCTGATTATGGCAAAGAAAGTAAACGCTTACATTAAATTACAAATTAAGGCGGGGCAAGCCAACCCCAGCCCTCCAGTCGGACCGGCTTTGGGGCAGCATGGCGTCAATATTATGGAATTCTGCAAGGCGTTTAATGCCCAGACCCAAAATTTGGAGCCGGGTTTGCCTACACCGGTGGTGATCACCGTTTACACGGATCGCAGCTTTACGTTCATCCTCAAGACACCACCAGCCGGTGTGTTATTGAAGAAAGCAGCAGGTATCCAAACGGGCAGCGCTCGCCCTAATAGTCAAAAGGTGGGCACGGTGCAGCGCGAACAGCTTGAGGAGATCGCTCGAACTAAATGGCCTGATCTGACGGCTGCCGATATGGATGCCGCAGTGCGCACCATTGCAGGTAGCGCTCGCTCCATAGGCCTGAATGTCGAGGGGATGTGATTATGGCTCAATTAACTAAGCGTAAACAGCTATTTCGCGATAAGGTCGATTCCACTCGCTTTTACCCGATCGCTGAAGCTTTGACCTTGCTCAAGGAAACGGCGACCGCGAAATTTCCAGAAGCCGTTGATGTGGCGGTTAATTTGGGTGTCGATCCGCGTAAATCCGACCAAGTGGTTCGCAGTTCCACGGTATTGCCTAATGGTACTGGTAAGACGGTGCGGGTTGCTGTGTTCGCCCAGGGCGCTAATGCTGATGTGGCTCAGGAGGCAGGGGCTGATCTGGTAGGGTTTGAGGATTTGGCTGAAGCCATCAAAGCCGGTCAGATGGATTTTGATATTTTAATCGCCACACCCGATGCGATGCGCCTCGTTGGCCAACTCGGCAGAGTTCTCGGTCCGCGCGGGCTGATGCCTAACCCTAAAACCGGTACAGTGACTACGGATGTGGCCGCAGCGGTTGCCAATGCCAAAGCCGGGCAGGTGAGTTATCGCACCGACAAGGGAGGCATTATTCACTGCACCATTGGCAAGGTAAGTTTCCCACCCGAACATTTGCAGCAGAACCTGCAGGCGCTGTTAGCGGACTTACAGAAGGCCAAACCGTCAACCTCGAAAGGGGTTTACATGCGTAGAGTAACGCTGTCGACTACGATGGGACCCGGTGTTGCCGTAGACATGTCTACCTTGTCTTATTGATGAACATTCAGGTGGCTTGCCTCAAGCCATCTAAAAACTTTGGGCAAATCGGCTGTACCCCGATTGTGTCAAAGACCGCAGGTGCTGACTGGCTTAATCCGGGCGTTTAAATCCGCCAGCCTGCGTAGACGGTTGCCCTCGCCTGATTGGATGAGGCTGCCGTGATTAAAGGAGCTCGACTGAGCAACTTCGGTAAATTGAACCACAGTACTCGTCAGTAGGCGTCGCCGTGGTTCGACCTGTTTCAGGAGATCATTGTATGAGTTTGACACTGGCTGAAAAGCAAGCTGTTGTCGCCGAAGTATC
>SKOM01000190.1 GCA_007120095.1 Candidatus Competibacteraceae bacterium
ACCCTCAGCATACAACCAGCATGCCACGGCGGATTCATCGACCGTTAAGGGCAATGGGCGTTCACGTCGACAGCGATCAAAGGCGTGCGAACAGCGCGGGTTAAAAGGACAGCCTTGGGGGATGGAGTCCAGGCGCGGCATGCTGCCAGGAATTTGTACCAGGCGGTCATCATCGCCGCTGAGTGAGGGAATCGCGCCCATCAGGCCACGGGTATAAGGATGATGCGGCTGGCGGATGACATGGTGTACCGGGCCGATTTCGGCAATCCGTCCCGAGTACATGACCGCCACCCGGTCGGCGGTTTCGGCAATCACCCCCATATCATGAGTGATCAGCATCACCGAGGCCCCGTGGTCGCGGCACAGGCGCTTCAACAGCGCGGTGATTTGCGCCTGTACTGACACATCCAAGGCCGTGGTGGGTTCATCGGCAATTACCAATTCCGGTTCAGCGCATAGCGCCAAGGCGATCACCACCCGTTGGCGCATACCGCCGGAAAACTGATGGGGGTAAGCATCGATGCGTTCTTCGGCGGCTGGAATACCCGCTTCGTCGAGCAGGGCAATGGCCCGCTGCCGCGCCTCTGTTGGGGTAACATCTAAATGGGTGAGAATGGTTTCAATCAATTGATCACCGATGCGGTACAACGGGTTCAGGCTGGTCAGCGGGTCTTGGAAAATCATGCCGATGCGCTTACCCCGCACCCGCCGCAACGCATCGGGTTTCAGCGTATCGATGCGCTGATCTTTCAGCTAGATTTCCCCACCGGCGATGCGGCCTGGCGGTTCCAACAGTCCGATGACGGCCTGACCGGTCAGCGATTTTCCCGCTCCGGATTCACCGACGACCCCGAGGATTTCGCCGGGGTTAATATCGAATGACACTCCGTCGATGGCCGTGAGCACTCCACTGCGCTTAGGAAATTCCACCCGCAGATTGCGGACACTGAGTACCGGTTCGCTCATCGCAGTTTTGGATTCAAGGCGTCACGCAGCCAGTCGCCGAGTAAATTCACCGACAACGCGAGCGCTAATAAGGCCAGCGCGGGGAATAATAAAATCCACCACTCGCCGGAGAACAGAAAATCCTGACCGATGCGGATCAGAGTGCCCAGACTGGGGTTGGTCGGGGGCATGCCGACGCCGAGAAATGACAGGGTAGCCTCGGCGATAATCGCCAGCGCCAGACCAATCGTGCCGATCACCAGCACCGGCCCGGTCACATTCGGCAGTACATGGCGGAACATAATAACGGCAGACGACTGACCGATTAACCGTGCGGCCTGCACATATTCCTTATTGCGCTCGACCAAAGTGGCTCCGCGCACCGTGCGGGCATACTGTACCCAGTCGGACAGGCCGATAGAGATAATCAACACCCAAACCGCCATGGTTTCCCGATGTTCGGGTGGAATCAAGCCACGGGCAATACCGAAAATCAGCAGGGCAATCAGAATAGAGGGAAACGTCAGTTGCACATCAGCGATGCGCATAATCAAAGTGTCCAGCCAGCCGCCGCGATACCCGGCAATTAACCCTAGGGTGACGCCGAGCAGCATGGCAAACAGCACCGCAGAAATGCCGACAAACAGAGAAATCCGCGCCCCGTACAGAATAGCCGAGAAAATATCGCGTCCCTGATCGTCCGTGCCCAGCCAATAGGTATTGCCGGTGAACATATTCTCAGCCATCGGCGGGGTGAAGCCGTCCATGAGATTCAGAGTGCCCGGATCAAACGGCGTATGGGGAGCCACCCATGGCGCGAACAGTGCCCCGCAGAATAAGATCAGCACCACCGCTGCCGCTACCACAGTGACCGGCGAGTGGCGAAACGACCAGGCGATATCGGAGTGCCAGATGCGTTGCCAACGGTTCAATTTGGAACTGGCCATGGCTTTAGCCTTGCGCCTGGACGCGGTCAATGCGCAGCCGGGGATCAACAGCATAGTATAGTAAATCGACCAGCAGATTAATCAGCACAAAAAATACCCCGATCAGCATCAGATAGGCCGCCATAACCGGAATATCCACAAACCGTACAGCGTTGATGAACAGCAGGCCCACACCGGGCCATTGGAATACGGTCTCCGTGATAATGGCAAAAGCGACAATCGAACCCAGTTGCAGACCCGTAATCGTGATCACCGGAACCAGAGTGTTTTTCAGGGCATGGCCGAAATGTATCGCTCGATCACCCAGCCCACGGGCGCGGGCAAATTTAATATAATCAGTACGTAGCACTTCCAGCATTTCTGAGCGCACCAAGCGCATGATTAAGGTCATCTGGTACAGCCCCAGGGTGATGGCGGGCAGAATCAGCGACTTCAGCCCGGAACTGGTCAATAAACCCGTGCGCCAGCCGCCGATATCGACCACCTCACCGCGTCCGAAAGAGGGTAGCCAGCCGAGTTCTACGGCAAACACCCAAATCAGCAGAATGCCGATTAAAAACGTGGGCAGCGATACCCCGATCAGCGACAGCGTCATGATAGTGTTGGATAACCAGCCGTGACGATGTAGGGCGGTATACACGCCCAGACCGATACCGAAAATTAAGGCCATCAGTCCAGAGACCAGAGCCAGCTCCAGCGTTGCAGGCAGGCGTTCGGCAATGACCTCGGCGACCGGTCGGCCTAATCGGTAAGAGACCCCGAGTTCACCCTGGACGGCACC
>SKOM01000174.1 GCA_007120095.1 Candidatus Competibacteraceae bacterium
CCCAGCACTTTAAGAATCACGCTGTCGTAAATACGACGGCGATGTCCGGCCGCAATCGCCCCGGCGAGCACCAGGGTGCCGGCCAATAAGGTAATCGCGGCAATGACTCGCACAGCGGCACCGATGCTGGCGGTGAGTTCATTGGCGCGGTCAAGGGCGTCTTTGATCCGGATTGCAGTGACTCCCGGCAATTCAGCGCTGAGTTGCCGCAACACCGCCCGTTCCGCTTCCGGGGTGGCCACCACCGTGGCCAGGAACCCATGCGGCGCGCTGCGCAGCGGTTCGGGTGAGAACAGAAAGGCGAAATTCACCTGCATGGTGTTCCATTCCAACTGTCGCACATGGGCGACCGTGCCAGTGATTTCCCGTCCCAGGATATTGAAGCTGATGGTATCGCCCAGCTCCAGGGCAAAGGCTTCCATAGCGTCTTCATGCACTGACAGCAGCGGTGGGCCGCTGTAATCTGCTGGCCAGAATTCACCGGCCACAGTCTCAGCATTTTCCGGCACTGTGGTGGCATAGCTCAGCCCCCGATCCCCGCGAATCATCCAGGCCTGATCCCTCGCCACCAGCGCTTCGGCGGGGTCGAGACCGTTGACTTGGGTAATCGGTCCGCGCAGATAGGGTACTGTGACCAGTTGTTCAGTGCCCTCGGTGTTCTCGATCAGATCGCGGAATTGTTCGATCTGCCGGGATTGAATATCGAGAAAGAAAAACGACGGCGCTTGATCGGGAAGGCTGTCCTGAATCTGGCGGTTCATATTGGCTTCAATCAGACCAATGGTAACCAGCACTGTCAGGCCGATGCCGAGCGAGAGCACCACACTGGGGGTTGGCGAACCGGGGCGATGCAGATTGGCCAGAGCCAGCCGCAGACCGGGACGACGCGGCCGGGGCAGCCGCCTGGATACGTAAATCACCCCGCTGGCGGCCAGGCGAAACGCCAGCAATGTGGCTAGGGCACCCAGGACAAACCATAAGGCCAGCCGTTGATCAATCGCCGTGCCAATGGCCAGCCCCGCCAAGGCCAGGGCGCTGAGCAGGGTTAATACTTGATAACGTTGCCGGGGGCGACCGTGATCGCCGTCCAAGGTGGAACGAAACAGAGCCGCACCGGGAATTTCCAGCGCCCGTGCCAGGGGCCATAGGGCGAAGGTCAGGGTGGTGAATACGCCGAACACGGCCGCCAGACCCAGCGCCTCGGGATAGACGCCCATACGGATGTCCACCGGCAGTAAATCACGCAACAGCACCGCTGCGACTGGCGGAGTGAGGGCGCCAATGATCAAACCCAATGCAATTCCCACGGTAGCTAGGGCCATTAATTGGGCGAGATAGGTTTGAAACAGAGTTGGGCGGGGAGCGCCAATGCATTTCAGCATCGCTAGAGTCGCCAGTTTGCTGTCCAGATGCGCACGCACCGCATTGCTGACCCCGACCCCGCCGACCAGCAACGCGGTCAGGCCAACCAGAGTTAAAAATAAGGTCAGACGTTCGATGATTTCTTCCAGCCGCGGGGCGGCATTGCGGAAGTCCCGAATCCGCCAGCCGGCTTCAGGAAATTCCGCCTGGAGTTGCGCCCGGTAGCGATCCGGTGAGACCCCGTCGGGCAAGAGCACCCGGTACTGGTAATACACCATGCTGCCTTCGGCGAGAATCGTGCTGCCGAGGATAGAGTCCCTGGCGACCATCACCCGGGGCCAGAAGCCGAAATTACCTCCCGATCCGATTCGATCGGGTTCGCGGTCGATAATGCCGCGTACGGTATAGGTCGTTTCCGCCACTCTGAGCGTATCGCCGACACTGAGATCGAAGCGATCCGCCAAACCGGGTTCAATTAGCGCGCCCCACTGGCCATCATGCTCAGCGAGACTGCCCCTAAAAGGAATCCCATCGCGCAGCCTGACCTCACCGAGTACCGGATAGTCCTCGCTGACCGCTTTCAGCTCCACCAAGGTGCTGTCACCCTCGGCGTTCGCCGCCATGGTGCGGGTTTCGAGAAAATAGCTCACCCCGTCACTGGTGCGTTCGAGATAGTCCAGGGCGCTGGCGTCAATCGCCTGGTACAGATTACGCACCGCCAGATCACCGCCGAGCAGGGTGCGACCGTCATCGCGCAGACCGGAAAAGATACCGCTGGATACCGATTGCACTCCGGCAATTGCCGCGACCCCGAGGGCTAAACAGGCGACGAAAATGCGAAAGCCGCTCAGGCCACTGCGCAGCTCCCGGCGTGCCAGGCGCAGGGCCGCCATTAACGGGGGCGTGTTCATGAATTAACCAGCCGCATGGCCGGGGGCGTGATCACGCTGTCAGCCGATTCGATGCGTCCATCATTGATGCGAATCCGTCGGTCACAGCGCGCCGCCAGTTGGGTGTCATGAGTGATCAGTACCAAGGTGGCCTGTTTGGTCTGGGTAAGATCAAACAATAATTTGATGATGTGCTCACCGGTGTGGCCGTCTAAATTCCCTGTGGGTTCATCAGCCAGCAGCAAAGCCGGTTCGGCAACCAAAGCGCGAGCCAAGGCCACGCGCTGCTGTTCACCACCGGATAACTGGCCGGGATAATGGCTGAGGCGGTGACCGAGGCCGACGGCTTCTAGCTCGGCTTTGGAACAGGCGAAGGCATCACTGCGCCCGGCAAATTCCAGGGGAATGGC
>SKOM01000063.1 GCA_007120095.1 Candidatus Competibacteraceae bacterium
GATCGCTGATATAATCCACTTCAAGTTCATCAGGTTGAGAACCCCGTGCTCAACCTACTAAAAGCAGCAGCCACATCTGGTTCCAGTACGACCACATTAAAGCTTGCGATATATTGTTTACAATATTTACCTCGTACACCCTTAGAAAAATCAAAGTCGTACTCTGACCGGAGATCGTCTTCCAAGATGAGTCGCGCATCCGAGGTAACCTGAAGCGGCTGTACCAGGGCGGGCGCGTATAAAAGTTTGCCAATAGATGTGGTTGTGGCAGTGTACCGAGAAACAACACGTTTAGGAGTTTCTCATGGCGGCCAGTTTGATCGATCACTTTGCCGGTATTGGCGATCCTCGAGTTGAACGCAACCGATTGTATCCGCTTATGGACATTCTGCTGCTGGTCGTTTGTGCAACGCTCAGCGGCGCGGAGGGCTGGGAAGCGATGGAGGAGTTTGGCAAGGAGAAACTGGACTGGTTGCGCCAGTTCGCGCCGTTTGCCAACGGCATCCCCTCGCACGACCGGATCGCGGATGTGATCTCACGGTTGAACCCCAAAGCGTTTCAACGTGCGTTTCTCAGTTGGACGCAAGCGGTGGCCGAGGCCACCGAGGGCGACATCGTAGCGCTCGACGGCAAGACCTCGCGGGGGTCACGAGATCACCGCGCTCCCCAAGCTCCTGGAGTGGTTTGAACTCAAGGGCTGCATTGTGACCCTCGATGCGATGGGCTGTCAGACCAAGATCGCCGAGCAGATCATCGATCAGGGGGGTGATTATGTTCTGGAACTCAAGGGCAATCAGAGCACACTACACGAGGAGGTTGAAGACGTCTTCGACACCGTCCGCGCTGGCGAGTGTGCGGATCTCGCCTATGACTCTACCGAGGAGACCGACAAGGATCATGGACGCTTGGAAGTGCGCCGTTACTGGATCACCGAAGCATTGGGCACCCTCTCGCAGACCGAACGCTGGAAGGGGCTACGCAGTATCGGCATGGTGGAACGCGAATGTTGGATCGAGCAACGCCACAGCATCGAACGGCGCTTTTTCATCACGTCCCTACCGGCACAGGCCGAGCGGTTCGCTGAAGCCGTGCGCGGGCACTGGGGGGTGGAGAATCTCCTGCACTGGCGCTTAGACGTGGTCTTTCGCGAAGACGCTAACTGCATCCGCAAAGGCAACGTCCCTGCCATCCTGACCTCCATCCGCCATCTCTGTGTGAATCTGTTGGAACGAGAACCCTCCAAGCTGGGCTTGTCCAAGAAACGCCGCAAAGCCACTTGGAATGATGATTACCGCGCTAAAGTCATCTTTGGCTGAAAATTTATACGCGCTCGCCCTGAGGATTGACCCCGGCGCAGTTGGGAATTTTATTGACCCTGCAAAGCAGCTTTCTGGGGCTGGTGGCGGGGGTGCTGGCCCTGCCGGTGGGGTTGCTGGTGGCCAGTGTTTTGGTGTTTGTCATCAATCGCCGCGCTTTTGGCTGGACACTGCCGTTTGAGCCTGATCCGAATCTGTTATGGCAGACTGTGGCGCTGGCTCTAAGTGCGGCGCTACTCGTTACTGGCGGTGGTACTGCCTGCTTGGCGCTTGTGGCGGCAACCACCGGCGGCGGGGTTGCGTGTGAAATAGATGCTGGGCTGTCGTGACAGTACCCGCGAGGCACCGGGGGCAACACGTATTGCACATCGTCCGACCATACCTCATCGATGCCTGACATTGTGTTGACTGATGCCGAGCGCATTCGCCAAGGTCAGCATCCACACCGCCGAACTCTCGATAGAGTTCGGCGGTGCGGTGTTGAACGGAATTTAATCAGGGGTTAGGGCGTGTAATAACCGACGGCGCAGATTTGGTCGCCGATTTTAGTCACATACGCTACCTTATCTGTGGGCTCTTCTTCACCCGGACGTGGCCAACTATAGGCCACTTCGGCAATACTGTCTTCCTGGGCCACCTCGTAAATCTCCGCACCCAGCGCCTTGCCGGCACGGTCTTGCAGATCCTGTAAACTTCTGCCGATTAAGGCCTGGTTAGCCCCATGCGCAGTGAACAAACCTTCGGCATCACCACAGAAAACGTATAAATCCCTGTCCATGAATTCACCCACTCCGGAATTAAAACTGGCCAAGGCAGCGGTTTCATCGGCTTGCATGGCGACAATCGCCTGTTCCAGCATGGCTTTGGCTTCTTCAGGGGAACCAAAATCAGTGGCCCAGGCGGCACCCGATAGTAAACAGAATGCAGTCGCGCTGGCTATCAGTGGTTTCTTCATCATTTTCGTCACCTCCTTTGGGTGTTTTTATAGTGGTTTAGACGACGCACAATACATGAATTTGCCGTCTGTTCAAAAGTATCTACCCTATCTGAGCGTCGGTCAAGCGCATATTCAATTGGCTTTAATCGGCTGAACAGAGCGGATGATAGATGAGATCCATGACAATAGAATCATGACAATAATGGGGATGGCAAACATTTCGAGAACGGCAGTAGGTACGCCGACAAAATTTTTTCTCAATCCTTGACATTTTCTGAAACACGTCTTGACTATAATAATATAGATCAAAAGGAGAACAACTCATGTACTTAGTCACCAACCGCAGTCTTGATAAAAACGCTAAAGGGATCGCCCGCCTGGGTGGCACCCCGAGCGAGCAAGGTCC
>SKOM01000177.1 GCA_007120095.1 Candidatus Competibacteraceae bacterium
AGTGGTGATCAAGAGTTGATCGCCGCAGGCCGTGCCATAGTATTCATTGATGGCTTTAAAACCATCCAGATCAATGTAGGCCACCGCAAGTTGCTGGCGGCGGCGCCGGGCCTGCGCCATCGCTTGTTGCAGCCGATCAGTCAGCATCACCCGATTGGATAGGCCGGTCAGCGGGTCATGATAGATCAGGTGTTCTAACTGTTGTTGGTATTCTTTTTGGGCGGTGATATCCGAGGCTAAGCTCACATAATGGGTGACCTGGCCGTGCGGGTTGTAGACGGCATTAATGGTCAGCATCTCGGCATACAGTTCGCCGTTTTTGCGCCGATTCCACAGTTCGCCACTCCAGTAGCCCCGTCGTTTGAGATCACGCCACATGGCTACATAGATCATTTTGTTATGCTGACCGGATTGCAGAATACGTGGATTCTTGCCGATGACTTCATCACGCGCATAGCCGCTGATGCGGCTGAAAGCTTGATTGACCTCGATAATCCGGCCTTGGGCGTCGGTGATTATGATTGCTTCACGGGTGTGGGTGAACACGCTGGCCGTGAGTTGTAAGCGTTCCTCGGCCTGTTTCAGCGCGCTGAGATCAATGTCCAGACAATACAGCTCCGCTTCACCCTCGGTATTGTATTGAATCACATGGTTGGAAAACACGGGAGCATCGCTGCCGTCTTTGCGCTTTAAATGCAGTTCTTCAGCCGGAGGTGCCGAGCCGCCCGCCAGCCACCTATCCACCAGCTCGGCAACCGGATCCCACAGGGCTTCAGGGAGCATGAGCTGTTCCAGTGTTTGACCCAGCGCTTCTTCAGCCGGATAGCCATACAGCTTTTCACTGGCCTGGTTCCAGAAAATCACCCGGCGCTGAGCGTCATAGCCTTGCACGGCAATGCTGGGGGTTTGCTCGAACAGGGTTCGAAAACGGCGTTCGCTGGCGCGCAGGGCTTGCTGATACTGTTGGGTCTCGGCGGTTGCCGGGGTCGCTAACTGGCTGTCGACGAATATCAGGGGTGTGCCGGGGCGGTGGGTGGCATCCATCACCTCGCCGATCAGAATATGGTGATCGCCAGCGGGTAGGTGCTGGCGGGTGAGGCACTGGAAACAGGCCAGCGTATCGGCCAGCACCGGGAGTCCGTTCAGGCCAACTGACCACGAAACGTCGGCAAATTTATCCACGTCATCATCGGCAAACCGCCAGGCCAGCTCCGCCTGGTCGGCACTGAGCACCTGAACCACAAAGCCGTGACTGTCCAGATAGACGTTAAACTCAGGTGTACGCTGATCCAGACACCACGCCACTAAGGGTGGGTCAAGCGATACCGAAGCAAACGAATTGACGGTCATCCCGAGGGGTTCACCGTCGGGTCGGGTGGTGGTGACAATGGTCACGCCCGTGGCGAAACGGCCTAATGCGTTACGCAATAAACGGGTGGTATCCGACATGCAAGCTTGCCTTCATGCTGACATCTAGCCGATCATGGTAGTGCATTTGTGGGTTATATGTTCAAGATCTCGTGTTCACGCAACAGCGCCAGTACTTGCTCAGCAGCCTGTTCCACATCCATAGCACTGGTATCCAGACGCAATTCTGGCGTTTCCGGTGGCTCATAAGGCGAGTCAATCCCGGTAAAGTTTTGCAGCTCACCGCGGCGGGCTTTACGGTATAAGCCTTTGGGGTCGCGCTGTTCGGCCACGGCTAAGGGCGTGTCCATAAACACCTCGATGAATTCCCCCTCAGCCAATAGCGACCGCGCCATGCGCCGCTCGGCACGAAACGGGGAAATAAACGCGGTGAGCACAATCAATCCGGCATCGACCATGAGTTTGCTGACTTCGGCAATCCGGCGGATATTCTCGACCCGATCAGCCGCAGTGAACCCCAGATCACGATTCAGACCGTGGCGGACATTATCCCCGTCGAGCAGATAGGTGTGCGCACCCAGCGCATGTAAGCGCTGCTCCAGGCGGTTGGCTACGGTGGATTTACCCGAACCGGATAAGCCGGTAAACCAAATCACGCAGGGGCGCTGGGTTTTCAGTGCGGCTCGGGCGGTTTTGTCGATGGTCAGTGGTTGGCGATGGATGTTGTGAGCGCGGCGCAAGGCGAAGTGCAGCATCCCTGCGCCCAAAGTGTGATGATCGAGTCGGTCGATAAGAATAAAACCGCCTAAATCACGATTCTGCGCATAAGGCTCAAAAGCAATCGGCCGATCCAGACTGAGATTGACCACGCCGATGTCATTCAAGCGCAGTTGGTCGGCGGCCAGATGTTCCAGGGTATTGACATTAATCCGGTATTTAATCTCGCTGACGGTGGCATTGACCCGCTGGGTGTTGATTTTCAGCCGATAAGGGCGTCCGGAAAACAACGGCTGGGGGTGCATCCACACCAGTGTGGCCTGAAATTGGTCGGCGACTTCAACCGGGTCGCCAGCCGCCGAAATCAGCGCCCCACGGGTAATATCAATCTCATCGTTGAGGGTCAGGGTGATGGCCTGTCCGGCGATGGCCTGATCCAGATCGCCATCGGCGGTGACAATGCGGGCAATATGGCTGGTCTGGCCGGAAGGTTGGATGCGTACCGCATCGCCGGGGCGGACACGGCCGCTGGCAATACTGCCGGCAAAGCCGCGAAATTCCGCATGCGG
>SKOM01000126.1 GCA_007120095.1 Candidatus Competibacteraceae bacterium
CCACTGACCACTGACGCGAGGTTGATTGCTGCATGAATGGCGCTGAAATTTTAATTCTAGGTAAATTATTGCTGACGTTTGGCGGACTCATCGCCTTTGGGCTCTGGGAACTGTATCAATTGAGGAAACCATCATAATGTCTATGCGCCGCCGCGATTTCTTACACCACACCACTACAGCCAGCCTGATACTCGCCGCACCGGCTGTGCTGCGGGCCGGGAGTCAGCGCCTGGAACGACTGGTACTGCAAGGTCCGCCGTCAGGCCCCTCTCTGACCCTGGCGCATGCCGTAGGCTTGGGGCTGTTTGACGATATCGCCCGCGAGGTGGTGTTCACCTGCTGGAGCACACCGGACGAGCTGCGCGCTAATCTCACTTCGGGGCGCGTCCCGGTGGTGGCCATGGCAGCACAAGGGGCAGCCAGTATGTACAACCGGGGCTTTGGCGTGCATTTGGTGACGGTGATGACCGATGGCCATTGCGGAATGGTGTCACGCCATGCGCCGATCGAGCATATCACCCAATTACGCGGACAACGCATCGGCCAGCCGTTCATCAATGACATGACCGGCCATGTGATGCGGCGGGCTTTAGCTCATCATGGGATGACGGTAGCCGATGTCCACCTGGTCAGTGCGGCTACCCACATCGAAGGGGCGCAACTGCTGTTAGCCGAGCGAGTGGATTCGGCCTTACTGGCTGAACCTGCCGCCACCGCTGCACTGCTACGGGCGCAGGCCACCGATACCGTATTGCATCGCGGCCTGCAAATGCGCGATGAATGGGGGCGCATCACCGGGCTGCGTCCGTCCCTGCCCCAGGCCGGTTTGGTCGTCACCCAAGCTTTTGCCGAGGCCCATCCGCAGCATATTGAGGCCCTGCATCGAGCGGTTGAATTCGCGGCCGCAGCAGCTAATGCCAACCCAGAACAGGCTGCCGAACATGCGGCTGAACCGATGGATCGACCGGCAACCGTGCTCAGTGCCGCCCTGCCGTTTTGTCATCTGACCGCCCGCCGGGCCAGCCAAGCCCGTCCTGAACTGGAAGCCATGTATTCAGCCCTGGCTGAGGCTGATCCCGGCATTATCGGTGGTCGGTTGCCAGACGCCGGGTTCTATCTGATCTGACGATGCGCTGGCTGCAACGCTACGGCCCCGGACTGCTGGGCATCGTGCTCGGCTTGCTGCTGTGGCAATGGGGACACCGGATCTACGGCGGCTTTATTCTGCCCTCGCCGTTACAAACCCTGCACGCCATCAGCGCTATTCTGCTGACGCCTGAGAGCTGGGCGCTGATCGGTGCCACCCTGTGGCGGGTCACAATAGCCGCCAGCCTGTCGCTCAGCATCGGTGGACTACTGGGCGTGGTGGCAGGCTATATGCCGTTTATTCTGCGGATGCTGCAACCATGGGCAGTGGTGCTGTTAGGAATGCCGGCCATTGCCTGGATCGTACTGACCATGCTGTGGTTTGGCCCCAGTCACAGTGCGGTTGTCTTTACCATCGTGGTGGTCACCCTGCCGGTGGTGTTCATGGGGACTGCGGCGGGTGTCATCAGCCGTGACCGACGCCTGGAAGCGATGGCGGCGGCTTTTGGTGCCAGTGTGTGGCAACAATTTCACGCCGTGGCCTTGCGGCAAATCACCGCCCAGTTGGCACCGGTGCTGGCGATTGCCTCGGCGCTGTCATTCAAAGTCGCCATCATGGCGGAACTGTTGACCACCGTCAGCGGTATCGGCGGGGCCTTGGCTCGGGCGCGGGCTAATTTAGCCGTCGATGAGGCGTTAGCCTGGATTGCACTGGCCGTTATGGCCTTATTGGTGGTGGAATATGCGGCGCTGCAACCGCTGCGCCACCGTTTGGATCGCTGGCGGCAGTTGAGTGCGGGCGCGTGAGCGTTCTGGAACTGGTGGATATCGGCCATGCCTATGGTCAACAACCGGTGCTTGAGCACCTCTCATTATCGATTGCAGGCGGCGAAATGGTCGCCCTGGTTGGGCCTTCGGGCTGCGGTAAAACCACATTAGCCCATATTGCGGCGGGCATTCTCCAGCCTAGCCAGGGCTGGGTACGTCGGGCCTATCGGCGTCATGGGATGATTTTTCAGGAACCGCGTTTGCTGCCGTGGGCCAGCGCTAAGGTGAATATCGGTTTTCCGCTGCAATTGGCCGGAATGAGTCGCCGTGAAGCCAACCACCATGCTGAGCGGATTGCCGCAACGGTGGCCTTGCGACCTGAGCACCTGAGCCAGTTGCCGGATGCGCTGTCCGGCGGTATGCGCCAGCGGGTAGCCATCGCCCGGGCTTTGGTTGCTGACCCGGATCTGCTGCTGTGTGATGAACCCTTCACGGCTCTGGATGTAACACTGCGCCGCCGGATGCAGGATGTGTTGCTGGAGGCCATCCAAGCACGCAGGTTCAGCAGCCTGTTTATCACCCATGATTTATCCGAAGCCGTGCGCATGGCGCAGCGGATTGCGGTCATGGATCAGTCCGGACAGGGCATTCTCGGTGAGCGCTGCCCTCCCGGGCGCATCGGGCAGCGCAGTGCGGCTGAGATTTTCGAGTTTGTGCAATACTGTCTGCATGATGACCCGCTGTTCAGCGCTGCAGGGATGGGTGGGTCTTAACGCTGATA
>SKOM01000097.1 GCA_007120095.1 Candidatus Competibacteraceae bacterium
ATCACCACCCCGCCGGAATTATGCACCGCCATGGCAATGGCTTGAGCCTCCAGGGTCAGCGCCTCGCGCTCCATGGTGATATTGCCGTCGAGATCCGCCGTGGTGCCGCGCAGCAGCCCGACTTTAAGCGGCAGGGCTTTGTAGAGCAGATACTCCTGATCTTCAATGGTGAGCAATAACACCCGCTCTTCCGTGGTGAGGGTATTGACCTTGCCACCACCAAAACGCGGATCAACAAAGGTGCCTAGCCCGACCTGAGTCAAGGTGCCGGGCTTGCCGGCCGCAATGTCGCGAAATAAATGGACAATACAGCCCTGCGGCAGGTTATACCCTTCGATGCGGTTGTCCATGGCCAGTTGTTGCAGACGCGGTGCCAGGCCCCAATGGCCGCCGATCACCCGTTTGACCAGCCCTTCATGCCCCAGGTGATCGACCCCACGACCCTTGCCGTCTCCTTGTCCGGCGGCATACATCAGGGTTAAATCGCGGGGGGTGCCGCTGGCCAGGAACCGCTGCTCCAGGGCAACGGCCAGTTCTTCAGCGAAACCCGTGCCGATAAACCCTCCGGTGGCCACGGCATCGCCATCATTCACCAGTTGCACCGCTTCAGCAGCGGTCATGAGTTTATTGCGATGTAAGCTATTCATAATCAATTGTTTTAATGGGCGCTGTAAACTTCATGAGGCAACCAGGTGGCCAGCGGCTGGAACCAGAACACCAGCATCAAGGCCAATAGCTGTAACACGACATAGGGCGCAATGCCTTGATAAATGTCCCAGGTACTGATGCCCGGTGGACACACCCCTTTGATGTAGAACAGAGCAAAACCGACCGGTGGAGTGAGAAACGAGGTTTGCAGGCAGATGGCGAATAAGATGGCAAACCACACGGGATCAACCCCCAAGGCAAACACCACTGGAATCACCAGTGGCAGGATAATCAAGGTGATTTCCACCCAGTCGAGAAAAAAGCCCAGCAAAAACACGACCAGTAAAATGCTGAGCAGAATACCCGTCTCGCCAAAGGGTAAGCCCAGCAGGGCATCACGCACCACATCATCGCCACCCAGACCGCGCAGTACCGCAGCGAACACCGTAGCACCGATAAAAATGGCGAAAATAAACGCTGTGGTTAAACTGGTCTGATACAAGGACTGTTTCAGAGTGTCCAGATCGAGTTTGCGGTTGAACAGGGCCAGTAACAGTGCCCCAAACGCACCGACGGCTGAGGCTTCCGTCGTGGTGGCAAAGCCGGTAAAAATCGAACCTAATACGGCGATAATCAGTAACATGGGCGGCAATATCGCCAGAATTACATCGAGTGCCAAGCGCAGGGTAAAAGGCGCACGGTTTTTAGGCGCAGGAGCAAAATCTTTTTTGATGTAAGCCGCCGCGAGAATATAGGCGATATACATGAATCCCAGTAAAATCCCCGGCAGCAGTGCGCCCATAAACAGCCGTCCAGTGGAAGCGGCCGGGTCACCGATACGATCGGCCATCAGCACCAACATAATGCTCGGCGGGATCAGGATGCCCAGGGTACCGACGGAACAGGCCGTGCCGACGGCCAGTCTGCGGTCGTATTGGGCTTTTAACATGGGGCGGATGGATAACATACCCAGCAACACGACTGAGGCACCGATGATACCGGTGGAGGCCGCCAGTAGCACCCCGACGATGACCACCGTCACCGCATAACCGCCGCGCAGTCCACCCAGTAAACGCACCAGCGCATCCATAAGTTTTTCGGCGATACCGGAGCGGTCGAGCATAATACCCATGAAAATGAACAGCGGCAGGGCGACCATCAGTTCATTGGAAATAATCCCGTAAATCCGCCGATCCAGCACCCCGATGGTGCCGCCCCAAGTGAACCAGATATCGGCGTTAAACCATTCCACCAGGACATGGCCGAGCACGGCGAATGCCAATCCAACCCCAGCCAGCGCCCAGGCGACTGGAAAGCCCAGCAACAGCATCCCCATAAAACTGGCAAACATGACGATGACAAGCAGTTCTTGTAATCCCATAATAGATCTCGCCGATTAATGGGGGGAATCGGAGGGACGCACATAGCGTTTGGGAAAACCAAACAGCAGAGTGCAGCAGCGCAGCGCGCGTGAGACGATAGCGATGGCTACCAGTGTCATGCCAATCGGCAGCATGCTTTTGATGATAAACCGATAGGGCAGGCCACTGGGTGCTTGCGAACGTTCGCCGCGATCATAAGAGCGTTGGGCGTATTCAATCATCTGATCAATCATCAGGTAGAGAATGGGCAACAGCAGCAGGACAATGGCGGTCAATTCTATCCGGGCTTGAGTTTTGGTCGAGAATTTATCCCGCAGTACATCGACCCGCACATGCCGATCTTGCACCACCGCATAGGCCAGGGTCAGCATCATTGTCGCGCCGAACAAATGCCATGAGAGTTCTTCCAGGGCAATCGAACCCCGTTCCAGGATAAAGCGACTGAACACATTACTGAGCACCACGGCCAGCATGATCAGCCACAGCCAGGAGACCGCTTTGCCGAAACCGGCAATACCGAGATCAAGATAATAGCTCAAGCGGTTGGTCGGTAGCGGATCATAAGCCTCTGCAGGGTTACTGCGGGGTGA
>SKOM01000249.1 GCA_007120095.1 Candidatus Competibacteraceae bacterium
GGATCGTTTGAAATTTCCGAGCTGTTAAGTCGTGGTGATGCCATACGTGAGCATGGCTTATATCTCGGCATGCTCATTCTGGTGCTCATCGGCTGTTTCACCAAATCGGCGCAAGTGCCGTTTCACTTCTGGCTGCCTTCGGCCATGGCTGCGCCGACACCGGTCAGCGCGTATCTGCACTCGGCGACTATGGTCAAGGCCGGGGTGTTTCTGCTGGCGCGTTTATTCCCCGTGCTCAGTGGCACGCTGGTGTGGTCTGTAGTGGTGCCGTTGTTTGGGGCGGCGACCATGCTGACAGGCATTATTCTGGCCATGCGCCAGACCGATCTCAAGCTGATTTTGGCCTATACCACGGTGGCGGCTTTGGGGACGTTGACCCTGTTGCTGGGTATCGGTACTGAACTGGCTGTAAAAGCGGCGATTGTGTTCCTGGTGGTGCATTCTCTGTACAAAGGGGCGCTGTTCCTGGTGGCCGGTTCGCTGGATCACGGCACGGGGACGCGGGATATCACCGTCTTGGGTGGTCATGCCAAGGCCTTACCCATTACCTTCGTGGCTGCTGTGCTGGCAGGTCTGTCGATGGCGGGAATTCCGCCGCTGCTGGGTTTTCTCGGCAAAGAAATGATTTACGAAGCCGCCGCTCATGCTGATTGGTTGTTGTATGCGGTAATCTTGACGCTGGCGGTGATGGTGTCCGGTATGCTGCATGTTGCGGTCGCCGGAATAGTGGGCTTGCGGCCGTTTGTAGGGCAAGGTCAGAACACACCCGTCACGCCACATGAAGCGCCCTTCGCCATGTGGATCGGGCCGCTGACTCTGGCCAGTTTGGGGCTGCTGTTTGGTCTGTTGCCGGGCATGGCAGGAGCGGCGCTGTTAGTTCCGGCTATGGGGGCTGTTTACGGCGTACCGATCGAGTATCAACTCACCCTGTGGCATGGTTTTAACTGGATACTGGTGCTAAGTCTGTTGACCTTGCTCGCCGGTATCCTAGTTTATCGTAGCCGGGAATGGCTGCGAGTGAAACTTGCCGAGGCTGATCCGTGGCTTAACAGCGGGCCGGAATACGGTTATTTTCGTGCCTTGGATTTCCTCAACTGGGGCGCACAGTGGCAGACCCGGTTTTTCCAGAACGGTTATCTTGGCAATTACCTGCGGATTTTAATCGGGTTCACTGTGGTGTTTGTCGGCGGTACCTTGCTGCTTAAAGCGGATCTTGACTTCGCATGGCGCTCCGAAGAGGGTATGCGCTTCTATGAGATTGTGGTGGCGCTGTTAATGTTGGCAGCAGCCTTTCTTGCTGTGACACGGCCATCAAGACTCAGCGCTGTCGCTGGGCTGGGGGTTGCCGGCTACTCGGTAGCGGTGATCTATGTGCTGTTCAGCGCGCCCGATCTGGCACTGACTCAAATTCTGGTTGAGACCTTGACGGTGTTGTTGTTCGTTTTAATTTTCTACCGGCTGCCAAGCTTCCAGACCTTGTCGCCGTCCAGTGCCCGCCAACGCGATGCCCTGTTTGCCATTTCCCTGGGAGTGGTAGTCACCTTGCTGATGCTGGCGGCTATGGATGCGCGCATCGCCGTGCCGATTTCCGAATACCATATCGAGGCAAGTGAGCCGCTTGCTTTCGGTCGCAATATTGTCAACGTCATCCTGGTGGATTTCCGTGCCCTGGATACTCTAGGCGAGATTGTGGTCCTGGTGCTGGCTGCGGTTGGGGTTTACGCACTGATGAAGCTGTATCCGCCGAAAAGTGAGGGACAACCATGATAATTTCATTGTCCTTGGTGCTGCGCACAGCGACGCGCCTGATTATGCCCTTGTTGCTGATCTTCTCGGTATACATGCTGCTACGCGGCCATGATAAACCCGGTGGCGGCTTTATCGCGGGTCTCATGGCAGGTACGGCCTTTGCACTCTACGCAGTGGCCTATGGTACAGAGGCGATGGCTCGACTGCTGCGGTTCGAGCCGCACGCGTTTATTGGCGGTGGTCTGCTGATTGCTTTGTTGGGTGGGGTGCCTGCTTTATTGTTGGGTGAGGCGTTTTTGACCGGTTTGTGGTGGACGTTCTATATCGGTGACATCGCTGTTAAATTGAGTACGGTATTGATTTTCGATATTGGTGTTTATATCGTTGTTTTGGGTGTGTCCAGCACGATTGTGCTGATGCTTGCGGAGGAAACATGACCTGGATGTGCAGTGGGGAGAACGTTTGATGGAACCCTTATTAGCGGTCGTCGTAGGAGGCTTGTTTGCCTCCGGCCTGTATATGATACTGCGTCGCTCTATCGTTAAGCTTCTGATTGGTCTGGTTTTGTTGAGTAACGCGGCGAATCTCGTTATTTTTGTTACGGCGGGTTTACGTCGTGGTGTGCCACCGCTGGTGCCCGAAGGGGCGAGCGCCCCGTTGCATACGGTGGCCGATCCCTTGCCGCAGGCCCTGGTTTTGACGGCTATTGTCATCAGTTTTGGCGTGCTGGCCTTTGCTATGGTGCTGGTTCATCGTACCCATCAGATGGTTGAAACTGACGACATTAACGATTTGACGAGCACTGATTCGTGAACTGGTTACTTATTTCTCCGGTACTCATTCCCCTTGTTTGTGGTGCC
>SKOM01000111.1 GCA_007120095.1 Candidatus Competibacteraceae bacterium
ATCCGCGACTGTCGCCTCAGCTATTACACCCAGTTGCTGTATCTGGGCCACAATCCGGCCTTAAAAAATGATTTAACCGCACTGGAAAACTTGCAATTCTATGCTCAGCTCAGCCGCCACCAAGGCGATGCCGAGCACGCCCTCGCTCATCTGGGTTTACGCGGCCATGAAGACCAACCGATCCGTACCCTGTCTGCGGGTCAACGCCGACGGGTGGCTTTAGCACGGCTATGGCTGAGTACCGCACGGCTGTGGTTATTGGATGAACCGTTTACCGCTTTAGACCGCACTGGGGTTGAGCATTTGCAGCAGCGCATGGCTGCACACCTTGCGGCCGATGGAGCCATTGTCGTAACCTCGCATCAGGCGATCGACCTCCCCCGTCTGACCCGCCTCAACTTATCATGAGCACCTCCACTCAGGCTTTTTTCGGTCTATTACAGCGTGAGCTGCGGCTGACTATTCGCCGGCGCAATGACTGGCTGAATCCACCGCTGTTTTTCATACTGGTGGTGTCTTTATTTCCCCTGGGCATCGGCCCCGGCCCACAGACGCTGGCCTTGATAGCCCCCGGTGTCATCTGGGTTGCGGCCTTGCTGGCGACGTTATTATCTTTAGAGCGCCTGTTTCGGGATGATTTTGATGACGGCTCGCTGGAACAACTGCTGCTCAGTCCCCATCCGCTGCCACTGCTGGTCTTGGCCAAGTTGCTCGCTCACTGGCTGGTCACCGGATTGCCGCTGGTATTGATCTCACCGCTGCTGGGGGTACTGCTGCACCTGCCACTGACGGGCATATTGGCCTTACCTGTTAGTCTGCTAGTCGGCACACCGGCCCTGACCCTGATTGGTGCCATCGGGGTGGCGCTGACCGTCAGTTTACGCCGCGGGGGGATTTTACTGACGTTACTGGTTTTACCGCTTTATGTGCCGGTGTTGATTTTCGGCACGGCTGCGGTAGCCGCTGCTGCTCAAGGGCTGCCCAATACCGGTCAACTGGCTTTGCTGGCGGCTTTGCTGGTGTTGACGTTGCCGCTGGCTCCCTTGGCAATCGCTGCCGGTTTACGGGTCAGCAGTCATTGAAATCTTTCCGACGAAACTGCACAAACCCTTGCCACTACTGGGCTAAACGCCAGTTGCAGAAGCTTGAATGATGTTCCCGGATTGACCGTTGGAATTGATCACGGTCGAACGGTGCTAAAGGTTATTCGTGCGCTGGGGGTGCAGTTAATTACAGTGCCTATACACCAAAGATTAATTTCAACAAGGCGCTCCAGTGGGCGTGCTGGTGCACACCGTTGAGTGCTGACGTTTGACAGACAGGGAAGCATGATGAGTATCGTGACATCCACCCAGCCCAACACATTTGAGTATAAAATTTGGAGCAGCATGTTAAGCGCGTTGAAAACTGAAGCTGACGACCTGACTGATCTGCTGCTGACTCGCAGCCAACATTAACAAGCGGTCAACCCCAAGCGCTACCCCGCTGCACGGCGGTAAATACGCTAAGCTGGATAAAAAATCCTCGTCCAAAACAAGCATCGCCTGACCCCGTAAGCGCCGTTGCTGGTTATCCTGCTCAAAACGCCGACGCTGCTCCTGAGGATCGTTGAGTTCGTGGAAACCATTCGCCAGCTCGATCCCCTGGACATACAGTTCGAAGCGTTCGGCCACCGGAGGATCACCAGGCCGAATACGGGCCAATGCCGCTTGGGTCGCCGGATAGTCATAGAGAAAACTCATCCGCCCAGCTCGGCCAAGCTGGTCTTGTAAACGGTGGGTGAGCAACAAATCCAGCCATGGATCACGCTCGGCCAGTGATAAACCCGGCGGCGGGACAATGCCCTGCACTACCGCGCAGTCACGCAGAGCAGTCGGCTCATCACGATGAGGATCAATGCCCAAATATTGCTGAAACAACTCGGCATAAGTAATACGCTCTACCGCCAAAGTCCCCAAAGCCGGTTGCAGTAACTGCTGCACCAAGGCGGCCACCTCATCGATCAACTGATGGTGGTCAAAACCGATTCGGTACCATTCCAGTAAGGTGAACTCTGGGCTATGCCAGAGTCCTCTTTCCTCATTCCTGAACACCCGCGCGAGTTGATAAATACTGTCGCTTCCTGCGGCTAATAAGCGCTTCATGGCGTATTCCGGTGAGGTATGCAAATACCGCACCTGGCCGTGGCGCTCACCCGGCTCATGGTAAATCGTGGTAAAGCTGTTTAAATGAGAATCACTCACGCCGTGACGGGTGAGAATGGGCGTTTCAACTTCCCACACATGGCGTTGATGAAAAAATTCGCGAATCTGCCGTAATAACTGCGCCCGTACCTGCAAAGTAGTCAGATCAGCAGAAGGTCGCCATAGCTCATTTGACTCGTGAGACATACTCGCCCGTGCGGGTATCGACCCGAATCAGTTCACCGATTTGGACAAATAAGGGCACCCGCACCACCGCCCCGGTTTCCAAAGTCGCAGGCTTACCACCACTGCCAGAGGTATCCCCTTTCAGCCCTGGATCGGTCTCGGTAATGGTTAACTCGACAAAATTAGGTGCCGTTACCGATAACGGCACACCATTCCAAAGAGTTAATTG
>SKOM01000198.1 GCA_007120095.1 Candidatus Competibacteraceae bacterium
CTCAAAATGAGCCGGTTCGAATAGTGGCCGATCCAGTCCCGGCGATGATACTTCCAAGGTATAGGCATCGCTGAGCACAGCCTCGACGTCCAACACCCCGCTGATTTGGTGGCTTACCTGGCCACAATCATCCACGGTAATACCTGCCGGGTGATCAATGTAGACGCGCAACAGCGGGCTGCGGACGCTGCCACGCAGCTCAACGCCTAACAGTTCAAAACCCAGCGCTTCCACACTAGGCCGCAGCAGATTGCGGATTGTTTGAACTTTCTCGCTTAACACGTCTCATCACCACCCATAAAAAATGGGCCTTAAGGCCCATTCTCGCAACAACACTGGTCGATTCACTTCCGGTTGCGGCAATAAACCCACCCAAATTGCCGCTGATAAAAAAAGCCCGCTGAGGGGCTTGTTTGGTAGCGGGGGCAGGATTCGAACCTGCGACCTTCGGGTTATGAGCCCGACGAGCTACCGGACTGCTCCACCCCGCAATTTAGACTGCCCATCTTAGCAAGCTCTCTCGCGGTTGACAAGCACCTGTAAAAAAATCGCCGTTCACAAATACAGTCCGGCACCAGCGGTGACAATATTTCGTCACCCGTTCACGATGGCCTGAACATTATAATAACATCAACTTCCCGATCAGATCAGTTTTCATGGGATAAGTTCAGGGTGGCAACGTTTGGGTAAGCGGACTTGGCGCGTTTCATGCTTGTTATGCAGGAAATCCGATTAACTGCGGTTTAGTGACCTATGCGTAAGAAAATCTACATCGGTCTGATGGGAGTGGCAGCGTTGTTCACGCTGGTTGTCACCGCTCAAACGACAGGACTCGCCTGGATCAATCTGCCCGGATTGGTTCTGGTGATCGGCGGTACTTTCCTGGCCTCGGTAATCGGCCATTCAGTCAAACCGGTGCTGGATCTGCTGCGGCGTGTACCCGCGCTGTTCCAGGAACCCGAAACCATGGTGCGCTCGCCGCATGAATACCGGTCTTTCTTGCAAGTCGCCGAATCTTACCGGCGCGGCGATGTACGTGCCGCCGAGAAATCCGCATTGTCTATAGCGGATGATTTTTTGCGCCATGGCGCCCGGTTAGCGCTCGACCCGCATAATGGCGAGGAGCTGGAACGCATGTTACAGTGGCGTATCCGTCAACAAAAGGAGCGCGACAATCAAGACATCCGTATTCTGCGCACTATGGCGACCTTCTCACCGGCCTTTGGCATGCTGGGTACCTTGTTGGGTTTGGTCACCTTGCTCGGCAATCTCGGCCAGTCCAGCATGGAATACATCGGTGTCTCCATGGGGTTTGCTTTAATGAGTACACTCTACGGGCTGCTCATGGCGAACCTGCTGTTTCGCCCACTCGCCCTTAAACTGGAAGATCGCTCTCGCAGTGGATTAATGCGTATGAATTTTCTGCTCGATGCCATCATGATGCTGTATCAACGCCAGCATCCCAGACTGATCGGGGAGTATGTGCATTCCGCCGGCCCTGATCCGGTAACCGCTCAGGCAGCGGCGAGCAGACTCAAACCCTCAGTACAACGCCTGCGTGCGTAAATCAGCCGTGGGTTTACTTACGAGGAAATGATGAGTTCTCGATATGCAGCAGCGACCCGTTCGCTTACCCGGTCAACACCGACGCCAACCCGGCCAAGGACACGGGTCGAATTTGACGAGCCGGCCTCACCAGGAGGCGACAGCGGCTGGACGGTAGGGTATCTGGACGTGCTGTTGCTGCTGGTGACGCTGTTCGCTGCACTGCTTGGTATGACTTATCTGCAACAGCCTACTCCGCTTGAAGAACCCACCGCCCGTCCCAGTGTACCTTTGGCTGCACTAATCAGTCCCAAAACGGCGCATGAACCTCCCATGTTGCTATCGATTAACTCAACTCCGGCGGCAACAGACGCCACCCCGTTTTGGCCGACACCCCTTGTCATGGCACCCCCGATTATCGATCCCCGACCGATACCCCCCTCTGCCAGCGATGCTGCAGAGCCTGTGGTATCACCACAAAAAGCCGCAGCCACCTCCGAAGCCCCACCCTCAGCAACGTCAACTCGCCCAGACACCACTGAAGCGCCCGAAGTGCCTGCTGAGTTCGAACGCTTGATTACCTGGATGGCCAACTATGATGAATACCACGATCTCGAACTGCTGCTGGATCGCGATCGACTGCAGATCGAAGTAGGTAATGAGATTTTGTTCCCTTCCGGCAGCGCTGAACTCAGCCCGGCCGGCCGAGCCTTACTGGCGGATTTAACTGAATTGATACTCAATGACCGGCTGCAAATCGCCGTCGAAGGCCATACGGATAACGTGCCGATCAACACCGATCGTTTCCCATCGAACTGGGAACTGTCCTCGATTCGCGCCACCAGTGTCGCTCATGAGCTGATGACGCTCGGGGTTGACCGGAAACGCCTGAAAGTCACCGGCTATGCCGATACGCGTCCGCGGGTACCTAATGACTCTGACGACCATCGTGCGCTCAACCGCCGTGTCAGCCTGGTGCTGGAACTCGCACCCCACTAAACTTAAGCTCTGCTAAACTTAAGCTCTGC
>SKOM01000173.1 GCA_007120095.1 Candidatus Competibacteraceae bacterium
ACCGCACCGCTGGATGATATCGCCACCCTGCTGGGTTTACCCGGCAAGCAGGGCATGGATGGCTCAAAAGTCTGGGATGCTTACCAGGCCGGGGAGCAATTGGCGATTCGCCACTATTGCGAAACTGATGTACTCAACACCTATCTGGTGTATCTGCGTTTTGAACTGATGCGCGGTCATTTGGACGAACCGAGCTATCAACAAGAATGCCAGTTATTGCGCCAGACCCTGCAAGCGGCGCAACAACCGCATTTAGATGCCTTTTTGCAGGCGTGGACTGAAGTTATATGACAAGACGACAACGACGGCGGACGCGCTTGCCCTCGGGCTGCTTTCCGGCAACCCTGACCGAACTAGCTCATGATGGCCGTGGTGTCGCCCACATCGAAGGCAAGGCGGTATTTATCCACGGTGCTTTGCCGGGGGAAACGGTAGAATTCCGCTACACTGGGCGGCGCAGCCAGTACGATGAAGGTGTGGTTGAGCGAGTATTACAGCCTGCCCCTGAGCGGGTAACACCGCGCTGCGCCCATTTTGATCTCTGCGGTGGCTGTAGTGTGCAGCATTTAGCCGCCGAGCGGCAGATCGAGTATAAGCAGCAATGGCTGTTGAGCAATCTAGCGCGAATTGGTCGTTTAGAACCCGAGCAGGTGTTAGCGCCACTGACCGGCCCGTTTTGGGGTTATCGGCATAAAGCCCGTCTGGGGGTGAAATATGTGACCGCCAAACAGCGGGTGTTGGTGGGGTTTCGCGAACGCAATAAGCCGTTTGTCGCCGATTTGCGCCGCTGCGAGGTGTTGCATCCGCGAGTGGGCACCTTATTAGAAGCACTGGCCGCGCTGATTGGCGAGCTGAGCATTTATAATCAACTGCCGCAAATCGAAGTGGCGGTCGGTGACGATGAGGTCGCCTTGTGTTTGCGGATTCTCAGCCCACTGAGCGCTAACGACCGAGAGAAGCTCAGCGCTTTTGCCCAGCGCCATGCCGTGCAAATCTGGCTGCAACCCAAGGGGCCGGACACGGTAAGGCCGCTGTGGCCGGAAGAGGCGCAACTGAGCTACCGCTTAGCGGATGAGGATCTGCGTCTGACCTTTTTGCCGCAGCAGTTTGTGCAAATCAATGCAGCGCTGAACCCCTTGATGATTCGCCAGGCTTTGGACTTGCTCGATCTCAGCCCTCAAGATGGCGTGTTGGATTTATTCTGCGGGCTGGGCAATTTTAGCCTGCCGCTGGCACGGCGGGCGCAGCGGGTGGTGGGCATCGAAGGTTCGGCGGATCTGGTGGCGCAGGCGCAGCGCAATGCCAAGGATAACGCCATCCACAATGTCGAGTTTCACGCCGTGGATTTAACCACAGATTGGTCACAGCAACCGTGGTATGCGCCGGTTTACGATAAAGTTTTGCTTGATCCGCCGCGTTCGGGAGCGGCTGAAGCCATGCCTTTAATCGCGGCGTTACACCCCCAGCGCATCGTCTATGTGTCCTGCCACCCGGCCACGCTGGCCCGTGATGTCGGGGTATTGGTGCATGAGCAGGGTTATCGTTTGCGCAGTGTCGGCGTGATGGACATGTTTCCGCACACAGCACATGTGGAATCCATCGCTTTACTTGAAATACGCAAATAGACAATAATTTATAGTTCGACTGCAATCCCATGAGGATATTTGCTTGGGATTCTGTAAGGGAGAGGGAGCTTAAAGCAGGGGTTCTGAACGTTTAGGGAATTCTGACTTAAAAAAGGTTTAAAACTATGAACGATAAATTCACTGTGACCACCCGGCAATCCTGGTTTTCCCGCTTAGGTGCCTCGGTAAAAGCGATTGGTTTCGGGTTATTATTATTCGTTGTCGCCTTCCCGCTACTATGGTGGAATGAGGGCCGTGCCGTCATCACCGCCAAGGCGCTTACTGAGGGGGCAGCAAGCGTCATTTCCATACCGGCTGATCGCGTCGACCCGGGCTATGAGGGCCGACTGATCCATACGACAGGGCGAGCGGTCACAGCAGAAACCCTGAGCGACCCTGATTTTCCCCAAGTCAGCATCCAGGCATTAGCGCTTCAGCGTCATGTCGAAATGTACCAATGGCGAGAACGCCAGCAGACCACCGAGACCCAGAATGTTGGGGGATCCGTAGAGCGCGAGACCACCTACAGCTACACCCGCGAGTGGTCATCTAATCTGATTGATTCTTCACGTTTTCAACGCCCTGCTGGACATAAAAATCCCTCAGTAATGCCGTATTCCAGTCTTAAACTGACGGCCGCCTCAGTGAGTCTGGGCGCATTTACCTTACCCCCCGAGCTGGTGCGGCAGTTGCCAGCATCGGAAACCTTGCCCGTCTCCAGCCAGCCTGAGCCAACAGCCGACAATGGATCAATAACCGACAGCCCGGCGACAACCCCTGAGTCCAATACCCCGCGTGCAGTCGGCGGACAATTTTATATCGGCCATAATCCCAACACCCCACAAATCGGTGATGTTCGCATCCGCTACAGCTACGCACCTGAGCAAGACGTCAGTATTGTGGCACAGCAGAGGGGTAATAGTTTTACAGGGCATCGCAGCTCTGA
>SKOM01000002.1 GCA_007120095.1 Candidatus Competibacteraceae bacterium
GCCTATAGCCATTCAAGCAGATGACCGGACAGTAGGTCGGGCAAAAGCGCAGCGTTGCCCGACATCGTAGGCTAACCGTGCGACATCCTGACGGTATCAAATGCAGGGTCTGATCACCCGTTCATATCGGTGTCTTGCGCAGGGTGTCGATGACGAGGGTGCCCAAATCGGCGCAGGCAGCCGCATCTGGCATTTTGCCCATGTCTGCGCTGGGGCGCGTATTGGCCAGGCGGTCTCACTGGGACAGAATGTGTTTGTCGGCAACCAGGTCATCATCGGCGATCATTGCAAGATCCAGAACAATGTGTCGGTGTACGATAACGTCATCTTAGAAGACGGTGTGTTCTGTGGCCCAGCATGGTGTTTACCAATGTGTATAACCCACGGGCACTGGCCGGTGTGCCCGCCAAACAGATTGGCTGGATGAGTGAATACGGCGAGCAAATTCCCTTGCCTAGCCAAGGATCCGGACCTACCATTGCCCCCATACGGGAACCGAGTACACACTCAGCGGCGCTGAACTTCGGCGCACAGGAGCAGATCATGCAAGTTGAAGCCATTTACGAAAACGGCAAACTGGAATTCGTCCAACCACTGCGACTCAAGCACGAACGCGTTCGGTTGCTGGTGACTGTACCGGATGAGGAAGTCGATGTCTCCGTCCGCCACCTGGTATCCGAGGAGGTTCTTGAGCGCGCCCGAGCCATGCGCGAGCAGCTCGACGCGATCCGCAACGCCCCCTTGCCGTCCGATGAGTCCTTGCCGGAGCTGACCCCCAAGCAGATCGACCGCATCAACGCCTTCGAGCTCAGAGAAGATCGTTAAGATGGATTTACTGCTTGATGTCAATGTCGCGGTCGATAGCTGTACCGGAAGACAACCCTGGTGTGTTGAATCCGACATAGCGATTGCCAAATGCCTGTCCGAAGGCGGCCGCCTCTGGCTCTACGCAGGCAGCGTGCAAACCTTGGAATATGTGACACGAAGCGAGTTGAAACGGCTTGCCGCAGAGCAGGGCAAGACCGTCAGCAAAAAGCAACTGCTGCTGCAAGCCCGTAACCTGCTCGAGGTCTTTGTTAAAGACAAGCACTGGCTGGCCGCTCTTGCCGGAGAGGGGCCTGTTTTCGACGCGCCCGACCCGGAAGATGAACAGCTTGTGAACGCCCTAGATCGCTTCCCGACTGGATCGATTCGCCTTCTGACCCGCGATGAGAATCTACTGGAAAACCACCCGGAAAAAACCATCAGTCCCTTGGCCTATTGTCAGATGCAGCCGCCTGAGCCCAAGCTGGCGTTCATCGACCTCGCTACCCAACAGCAGGCTATCCGTCCCGCCCTTGAGCACAATATCCACCGTGTGTTGCACCACGGTCAGTACATCCTCGGCCCCGAGGTCAAAGCCCTCGAAGACACGCTGCAGGACTACACTGGCGCCAAGCACTGCATCAGCGCTGCTGATCAGCCTGATGGCGCTGGGCATCGAACCCGGCGATGAAGTCATCACCACGCCGTTCACCTTTGTCGCCACAGCCGAAGTCATCGTGCTGCTCGGTGCCAGGCCGGTGTTTGTGGATATTGAACCCGACACCTGCAACATCGACGCCAGCAAGATCGAGGAAAACATCACCGCCCAAACCAAAGCCATCATGCCGGTGAGCCTGTACGGCCAACCCGCCGACATGGACGAGATCAACGCCATTGCCGCCAGACACGGCAATATCCCGGTGACGGCAATATCCCGGTGATCGAAGACGCCGCGCAGAGTTTTGGTGCGACGTATAAGGGCCGCAAGTCCTGCAATCTGTCCACCATCGGCTGCACCAGTTTTTTCCCCAGCAAGCTGCTGGGCTGCTACGGCGACGGCGGGGCGATTTTCACCAACGACGACCGCATCGCAAAAGCCTGCAAAGAAATCCGTGTCTACGGCCAAAGCCAGCGCTATGTGCACACCCGCATCGGCGTGGGCGGACGCATGGACACCCTGCAATGCGCCATCGTGCTCGCCAAGCTCGAGCGCCTTGACTGGGAAGTCAAACAACGTCAGCGAGTTGCTGAGCGGTACAATCAATCACTCGCCGCAGGCAACATTGGCCTGCTGAGCCTGCGCCCGGACCGCACCTGTGTGTACGCGCAATACACCGTTCTGACCCACGATCGCGCAGCGCTGCAAAAACACCTGAACGAAGCCGGTATCCCCACCGCCGTGCATTACCCCATGCCGCTCAACGAACAACCGGCCTACAAACACCTCTGCTGCCCCGACTGCACGCCCGTCGCCCAGCAGATCGCAAAGCAAGTGATCAGCCTGCCGATGGGTTCCGACCTCAGCGAAGCGCACCAACAGCACATTGTCAAACACCTGCTGTAACCCAATGCCAACCAAAATCCTCACCATCCTCGGCGCCCGTCCGCAGTTCATTTCTCATTCCCACGCTCCTGCGTCACTGCCATTAAGTTAAGGCTCATATCGTTGTTTCCGCTGCCGGATGGGGCATATTGCCCCGTGCGCAGCGTTTTTGCTGCACGGGCATATCTCGGGTCTCCATGCCGTCATTCCGCC
>SKOM01000133.1 GCA_007120095.1 Candidatus Competibacteraceae bacterium
CAGATCGGCCGGTAGATCACGCTCCGAGCCGGCCACCGTGCGGCTACGCAACGCACCGGAGTCATCGCGAAACCACTGGAGTTTCGCCACCAGCATCGAGCGGACATGACCGTGTTCATCGCCATTAAAGCCGATTGGCAACACGCAATATTCACGCGGATCTTCGCCAAATAGTGCCGCCGCTTCGGCATGACCGTAATCGACGAAAAAAGTCCCCGGTGGGCCGGGCCAGGGGTGGTTCTCGTCACGTTCCTCGGGTTCACGCTCGCGGCGGGTGATGTTGATAATGCTTTTACAGCGATGACGCAAGGCGGTGCCGATGCAGTCGGTGCCGGTATCGCCGCCGCCGATGACTATCACTGACTTGTCGCGAGCCGATAAATAACGCCCGTCCTTGAGATCGGAATTTAACAGGCTTTTGGTGTTTTTATGTAAAAACTCCATGGCGAAATGAATCCCAGCGAGTTGCCGGCCCGGAAGATCTAAATCACGAGGCTGCAACGCACCGACTGCCAGCAGCACCGCATCGTAATCGGCGCATAATTGCGGGCCGCTGATATCCACCCCGACATGGGTATTGGTGACGAATTCAATCCCGCTGTCGCGCAGTAAATCCAAACGCCGCTGTACGACCTGCTTATCCAGCTTCATATTGGGAATGCCGTACATCAGCAATCCCCCGGCGCGATCATCGCGTTCAAACACGGTGACCTGATGGCCGGCACTGTTGAGCTGATCGGCGGCTGCGAGACCCGCCGGACCGGAGCCGACGATGGCAACCCGTTTACCGGTGCGGTGGGTCGGTGGCTGAGCGGTGACCCAGCCTTCAGCAAAACCGCGATCAATGATACTGTTTTCAATATCCTTAATCGTCACCGGTGGTTCGTTAATGCCCAGTACACAGGCATCTTCGCAGGGCGCTGGACAAGTCCGACCGGTGAACTCCGGGAAATTATTGGTTTGATGTAGGCGATCCAGTGCGTCACGCCAGCGACCCTCATAGACCAAATCATTCCATTCGGGGATCAGATTATCGATGGGGCAACCGGGATCGGCCATGCAAAACGGCACTCCGCAATCCATGCAGCGCGCCCCTTGGGATTTGAGTTGTTGCTCGGGTGGTTCAAGCAGAAACTCAGCAAAGTCACCGACCCGTTGTGCCGGGTCGCGGTAGGGCACATTCGTACGCTGGAACTCGATAAAACCCGTCGGTTTACCCATGGTTGAATCCTCAGTGATTAAGGTTTAACAACCGGTTATTAAAACCTGGAAATAACGTACCGACCTGTCATCGTCGGATGGAGCGAAAACGATGTGATCAGGAGAATAATGATCGTAGGGGCGAAAACGCCCCTACTTATTCCGCGATCCGGGTTGTGGGTTTCAACAGCCGTTAAGCGGCTTGTGCTGCGACCCTCTGTTGTTGCATCAACACCCGTTTGTAATCGGTGGGCATCACCTTGATGAATTGGCGCAGGGTTTGCGGCCAGTCCGCCAGCAACCGAGCCGCTACCGCAGAACCAGTGAACTGCTTATGGCGCTCGATTAAGGTGCGCAACTCGTGGATATCCGGATCATCCAGCAGGGCTTCCAGTTCCACCATCTCCAGATTGCACCGACCGCGTAACTGGTCTTCCGGATCCCAGACATAGGTGATGCCACCACTCATGCCGGCCGCAAAATTACGCCCTGTGGGGCCGAGAATGACCACCCGGCCGCCGGTCATGTATTCACAGCCGTGATCACCGACGCCTTCGACCACGGCGATGGCACCGGAGTTGCGTACCGCAAAGCGCTCGGCGGCAATACCGCGGATAAACACTTCACCGGTGACCGCGCCATATAAGCAGACATTACCGACGATGATATTATCCTCGGGGACAAATGTCGCAGCGGGGGAGGGGTAAACGATAATACGTCCGCCGGATAGGCCCTTACCGACGTAATCATTGGCATCCCCTTCCAGCTCGATATTCACACCCCGCGCCAACCAGGCACCGAGGCTTTGTCCTGCCGAGCCGGTGAATTTAAGGTGAATGGTGTCATCCGGCAGACCGGCTTCTCCCCACTGTTTGGTGATGGTGTGGCTGAGAATACCGCCGACACAGCGGTCGGTATTTTTAATCGGTAAATCCAGTCTAATCCGTGACCCATGATTTAATGCCGCTTGGGATTGCGCCACCAGTTGCTGATCCAGCACCTGGTCCAGACCATGATCTTGAGCTATGGTGCAGTACACCTCCACATCGGGATGCGGTTTACGGGCGGGGCTGAGCACGGCAGACAGATCGAGGCCATCGGCTTTCCAGTGTTGGAACGCGCTGTCAGTCTCCAGAGCATCGGTGCGGCCAATCATCTCATTGATTGTACGGAACCCCATGCTGGCCATGTGCTGACGGGCTTCTTCGGCGACCATGAACAGGTAGTTCACCACATGCTCGGGATCACCGGCAAATTTCTTGCGCAGTGCCGGATCCTGGGTGGCAATGCCCACCGGACAGGTGTTGAGATGGCATTTACGCATCATGATGCAGCCCAGGACGATCAGAGGCGCTGTGGAAAAACCGTATTCTTCGGCACCCAGCAAGGCCGCAATGACCACATCGCGTCCGGTTTTCATCTGACCGTCGGTTTGCAACGTCACCCGCGAGCGCAGATCATTCATCACCAGGGTTTGATGGGTTTCTGCCAGGCCCAGCTCCCAGGGCAGACCGGCGTGTTTGATGCTGGTCAGCGGGGACGCACCGGTGCCGCCATCGTGGCCGGAGATCAGAATATGGTCAGCATGAGCTTTGGAAACCCCGGCGGCAATCGTACCCACGCCGACTTCCGAAACCAGTTTAACGCTGACTCGAGCGGCAGGGTTAGCGTTTTTCAGGTCAAAAATCAACTGCGCCAGATCTTCAATCGAGTAGATGTCATGATGCGGCGGTGGGCTGATCAGACCGACGCCGGGGGTGGAGTGGCGCAGGCGGGCGATGTACTGATCGACTTTATGACCGGGCAGCTCGCCGCCTTCGCCGGGTTTGGCACCTTTGGCGACTTTAATCTGTAATTCATCGGCGTTGGTCAAATAATGGATATTGACCCCAAAGCGGCCCGAGGCGACTTGTTTAATCGCTGACCGCTTGGAATCCCCGTTCGGTAGGGGCCGATAGCGTACCGCATCCTCGCCGCCTTCGCCGGTATTGGATTTACCCCCCATGCGGTTCATGGCCAAGGCCAAGGCTTCATGGGATTCGGTGGAAATCGCGCCTAGGCTCATGGCTCCGGTGCAGAAGCGTTTAACAATCTCGCTGGCGGGTTCGACCTCTTCCAGTGGAATTGACGCCCCATTGGCCGCCGGCTTGAGGCGCAGCAGTCCGCGTAAGGTGCCGCGCTTGCGCGCATCCGCGTCGGCCAGCTCGGCAAAGTGTCGATAGGCCTCGCGGCTGTTGGTGCGTGCCGCTGCTTGGATATTGGCGATGACTTCGGGGTTCCAGGCATGGGTTTCACCGTTGGCGCGCCAATGGAATTCACCAGGATTGTGCAGCCCGGTGTAACCTGTGGCGACAGGTGGGTAAGCGCGGTCATGTCGGCGCAGGGCTTCGGTGGCCAGAATGCCAAAACCACAACCGCGAATCCGGCTGGCGGTGCCGACAAAGCAGCGCTCGATGACGGCAGGTTCTAAACCCACGGCTTCAAAGATTTGCGCCCCTTTATAAGAGTGCAGGGTGGAAATCCCCATCTTAGCCATGACTTTCAGCATGCCCTTGGCGGCCCCTTTACGATAGGCAGTGACCACCGCCTCGTCGCTGTTGAGGCTGTCGTCCAGCAAACCGTCGCGTCGGGCTTGCCATAGGGCTTCATACGCCAGATAGGGGTTAACGGCATCCGCTCCATAGCCGATCAATAAGCAATGATGGTGGACTTCGCGGGCTTCTCCGGTTTCAACAATCAGCCCTAAGCGGGTGCGCTGTAAGGTACGCACTAAATGATGGTGTACCGCCCCGGTGGCCAGCAGGGCACTGATGGCGATGCGATCCGGGCCGACAGCACGATCCGATAGCACCACCAAGCTGTACCCTTCAGCAATAGCGGCCTCGGCCTCGGCGCAAATGCGCTCCAGATGACGGACCAGTCCGTCCGCATGGGCATCTTCACAGGGGAAGGTGATATCGATCAGTTGGCTCCGCCAGCCGCGTTGATCGATATGTTTCAGCGCCGTCAGTTGTTCATTGCTCAACACCGGATGGGGTATGCGCAGACGCTGGGCGCGGGCTTCTGTAGTTTCCAGCAAATTGCCTTCGGGGCCGATATAACACTCCAGCGACATGATGATTTCTTCGCGGATGGAGTCAATGGCCGGATTGGTGACTTGGGCGAACAGTTGTTTGAAATAGTCGTAAACCAGCCGTGGTTCGTCCGAAAGACACGCCAAGGCGCTGTCGTTGCCCATAGCGCCAAGCGGATCACGGCGTTCACGCACCATAGGTAACAGCATGAATTGCAACGTTTCAGTGGTGTAACCAAACGCTTGCATCCGGGCTAACAGCGTCTCGGCCTCCAAGCCAGCGGCAGGCTGTTGAGCGTGGAGATGATCAAGGTGCATGCGCTGATTGTTCAACCACTCGCCATAGGGGCGCCGGGTGCTGAATTCGTGCTTGAGTTCGTCATCGGGTATCAGGCGGCCTTGTTCGAAATCCACCAAAAACATGCGTCCCGGTTGCAAGCGGCCTTTGGCCTTGACATTGTCGGGTGCCACATCAAGCACCCCCACTTCCGAGGCCATGATCACCCGGTCATCGTGGGTGAGGTAATAGCGGCTGGGGCGTAAGCCATTACGATCCAGCACCGCGCCGATATAGCGCCCATCGGTGAAAGCGATTGACGCCGGGCCGTCCCAGGGCTCCATCAGACAGGAATGGTACTCGTAAAAGGCTTTTTTCTCGGCTGACATCGTGGCATGGTTTTCCCAAGCCTCCGGCACCATCATCATTACCGCCGCTTGCAGCGAACGACCATTCATCAGCATGAATTCCAGCGCATTATCAAAGGCACCCGAGTCCGAAACTTCGGCTTCGATAACTGGGAATAGATCACGCAACTGTTCGCCGAAGATCTCGGATTGAGCCACCCCCTCGCGGGCGCGCATCCAGTTTTTATTGCCGCGCAGGGTGTTAATTTCACCATTATGCGCCATAAAGCGATTCGGCTGAGCGCGATCCCAGGACGGGAAGGTATTGGTCGAAAACCGCGAATGCACCATGGCCAGATGCGAGGTGTAGTCGGGGTCGCACAGATCCGTATAAAAGGGCAAGACCTGTGCGGGGGTTAACATCCCCTTGTAGACCATGACCTTGGTTGACAGACTGCAGAAGTAAAAGCTTAGGGCCTGTTCCAGATCAGAATTGCGCAATAGGGCGCTGGCCTGTTTGCGGATCAGGTAGAGCTTGCGTTCAAAATCTTCACCGGATAAGCCGTCGGCTGCACCGACCAGCAGTTGTTCGATCGTGGGCATACTGCGCCGCGCTGTCTGGCCGATGTCGGCACCATCCGGATCGGTGGGCACGGTACGCCAGCCAAGCACGGTTTGTCCTTGTGTGGCAACAATGCGTTCTACAGTCTGCTTGCAATAGTGGTATTCACTCGACCGAGTGGGTAAAAAGACCAGTCCAGCAGCGAAATGCCCAGGCCGGTGTAACTCGATGCCCAAGTCAGTTTTGGCTACTTTACTCAAGAACTCATGTGGCAAGGCGGTAAGCATACCCGCACCATCACCGGTATTGGTCTCACAGCCACAGGCTCCGCGGTGGGTCATGTTGATTAACACCGTGTTAGCGTCTTGGATAATCTGGTGGCTGCGCCGTCCCTTGATATGGGCCACGAAACCGACTCCGCAACTGTCATGCTCGAACTGGGCGTTGTACAGTCCTTGCGGGTTCGAAAAGTCGGATTGTTTCGTCATGATGCTACCGTCTCACTCGGTTGGGATATGCCCGCGCCGCTACCGGACAACAGGCATATTATCAGGTCAAAAGGCTTTTTACTTTAACCGCAGGTAGGGGTGGATGGCAATATCTGGTGATTAATAATCTGTTTTTAATAAAATTATTAGCCATAAATCGTAGTCTTTCCAGATATCACGTTGTGGTTGATGTCGGTCTTGAATCGCGCAGCGCGGCTCTTTTTCAATCTCAAAAAGTCACTTATCGCGGCGGTTTCGGTTTTTTCTCCGCCGCTCTGCTTTGTGGTGTTCAGGGCCGACAGGGGTTTATCGGAGTCAGAAGTGTGATCGTTTTTGCTTATCAGTGGTTCACTGAGTATAGCCATTTAATGAAATATCCGAACATTAGAACAGTGCCTTCCATGGGCGACAGCGGATGGAATATAGGCTGTAGGGGTTATTTCATGTCTGGAAAACAGAGCGAATGGCTATATTACAGAAACAGCCGCCGGAATGATTGCTATGTGCTCAAACCGGCCTTTAGTATACAGACTCGGTCAGACGGTTGTGGGCGTAGTGTGAAAGCAGATATCACGATTCGGCATTTAGGGCGGATGACTCAAGCGACCGTTTACGGCGGCGACGGGCAACTGAAGCGTTTGCGTAAGGCGCTATTGCTTAAAAAGTTTATATTGGTATCGGAGACTGAGCAGCGGCTGGTGTTTCGCCGCCCCGCCTATATGCTGCATGATGATTGGCCGATGCGGGTGGATATCCGCCGTAACGGCTATGAATTCGATATCCGTTATTATTTATTAATCCCATGGCCATGGATTATCGGTTTTGTATTACTGATGATGATTGTTTTGCCGTTTGCAGGCATACAGCGTGCGGATATGATGCTCATATTAGGTACTTTAGCGGCCGGGCTGGCCAGTTATAAACAAAAATTTGACTGTTCGCCGCAAGCACCGTTTTGGCAAAGAGAACCCCGGCGGCGTTGGGGGGAAAATATGGAGCACATTGTGCGGGAAGCGTTTGGACGCTAGGGCTTAATAACCCGCGCAGGTCAATCTGGCTAATGTGAGTCTAAACGTTTGAGGATCCAATCCACGGTTTTCGCAATCCCGGTTGTAAAGGTTTCGGCAGGCTGCCAGTTGAGTTCATTGCCGATTTTCTCGGCGTTAATCGCATAGCGCCAGTCGTGGCTGGAACGGTCGGTGGCACAAGAATCAGGCGCACTACCTCAACCAACCCGACACTAGCCAGGCCACCACACCGGCGTACATAAAGCGAGGCAGCCATTCTGCTAAGGCATTGACCTGATTGTGCAGTCGTTCATTAACGCTGGCCAGTCCATGCGCCAGCATGTCATCTAAACGCCCCGCGTATTCGCCAGTAGCCAGTAACTCAGTGAGCTGTTGATCGGTTAGCAAACCGGCATCCGCCAAGGCTTGGCTGAGGGGCACGCCCTGTTCCACGGCTCGGATCACCTCACGCAAAGCTCGACGCAGTGCGGCGCTTGTGGTGCTGTTAGCTGCCAGTTCCAAAGCCTCCAAAGCGGGGATACCCGCGTCTATTGCCAGGGTGAGACTGAGCAGCACATCGCGCCGTAAGCGCAGTTGAACGATGGGCAAACGCAATAGCAGAGCATCACTGACTGCTCGGCTATTATCGGTTAACATCCGTTGCCAAGCGCGCTTAATCTGTTGCACGATAAAGAATAACCCCAATAAAGGCAGTACGGTTCGGGCGAGATAGGCGCTGGGTTCTAGTGTGCCGCTGACCAAGGCCGGTACCGGGGCAATGAACACGGATAAGATCAGGATCAACACCGGATAGGCCATGCGGTTGCGTAATTGGCGGCTTTGCTGGGCGCGTTCTCGGTAGTGCTCGGTGAAATAGCTTAATAGGGAATCCAGTTTGCCGCTGGACTCAGCAGCTTGTAATAGGCGGATTTCCCAGGCCAATAATAGACGGCTGCGTCGTCCCGCCTCGGCCAGGGGATACCCGTGAGTCAGTGCCTGAGTGAAGTCGCGTAGTTGGGCTGACGGACGCTGTTGCTGCGCTAAGACAGGGCCGATCTGTGCCCAAGTGAGTCCTGCACGGTACAGAGTGGCCAGTTGGCCGAACAACCAGGTGCGATAATCATTCGGTTTCAGGGTCATATTCCTCAGGCGTTAAGTGTTGGTGTGGGGTATGGAGCAAAAAACAGTCATGAGATTACCGGTCAAGTGCCGGCACCGGCAAGACCACAGCCGGTGCTTCGCCGTTATTGGCTTGCAGGCGAAACGGCAGATAAATGTGTTGGCTGCGGCCTTCTATAGAAAATTCCCAGGGACGAGTATGTTCTTGCTATAACCCAGGCAGGTGTGTGCGGCCAGTTCCTCAGGCTGTTAAGGGCAACCGTGGCGGGCTAAACCAATTTTTTGATGGTCAGGATGACATGGCTTGATTCAACTGCGGTAATGCACGCCCGGCAGTACACACAGCATCTCGAACAGCAAATTAGCGGCGGTCAGTGAGGTGTTACCGGATGGATCATAAGGCGGCGAAACCTCGACCAGATCGCAGCCGACTAGGTTCAGGCCGCGACAGCCGCGGATGATTTCCAGTCCCTGGTGGATGCTCAGACCGCCGATCTCCGGGGTGCCGGTGCCGGGTGCGTAGGCCGGATCCAGGCTGTCGATGTCGAAACTGAGATATACCGGGCCGCTGCCCAGTTGCGCGCGCACCTCGGCCATCAGCGGTACCAGAGACTGGTACCAGCATGCCTCGGCTTCGACCACCCGCACCCCCTGCGAGCGCGGCCAGTCGAAATCGTCCGCCGCATAGCCGGTGGCGCGCAGGCCGATCTGCACCATGCGCCCGGGTTCGATCAGCCCTTCCTCGATGGCGCGGCGGAACGGTGTGCCGTGTGCAACCGGTTCGCCGAACATGGCGTCGTTGATGTCGGCATGGGCGTCGACGTGTACCATCCCGACCGGGCCATGCTTTTTGCTGATCGCACGCAGGATCGGCAGGGTGAGGGTGTGATCACCCCCCAGGGTCAGCGGAATGGTGTCATGTTCGAGAATCTCGGCGTAAGCCGCTTCGATGATCGCGATGCTGGCGGCGAGATTGAAGGTGTTGATCGCCACGTCGCCGATGTCAGCCACCTGCAGCGAGTCGAAGGGTGCAGCCCGGGTGGCCATATTGTAGGGCCGGATCAGGCAGGATTCGGCACGGATCTGGCGCGGCCCGAAGCGGGCGCCGGCGCGGTTGGAGGTGCCGATGTCGAACGGCACGCCGACAAAGCAGGCGTCCAGACCGGCGGCGGTCTTCTGGATGGGCAGCCGCATCATGCTGGCGTGGCCACCGAAACGCGGCATCTGATTGCCGCCCAGGGGCTGGTTGAGTGCTCGGGTCATGGTTCGATCCTCTGTGGAATTAATCCGGCAATGCCATGGGTTTCAGTGCCTCGAAGCGGTCGCCCGGTCCGGGGTTGTTCGGCGGGGTCTTACCGCCCAGGTGGCGGACGATGCCCCAGACCGCGTTCAGCGAAGTCTGCACCGCGCCCTCGACCCAGCCGGGAATCCAGCCGATGTCATCGCCAGCCATGAAGATGCCGCGCTGCTCGGGAGGCAGCTCATCCTGCATGAAGTGGCAGTACATGCGGTGGTTATAGCGGTAATGGCCGGGCAGGGCGCCCTTGAAAGCACCGAGGAAGTTCGGGTCGTCCTCCCAGGACACGGTGATCGGGTCGCCGATGATGTGCTGGCGGAGATCCACCGTCGGGTAGATCTTGCCCAGCGTGTCCAGCGCCAGCTGAACCCGCTTATCAACCGGTAGTGGCAGCATCTTGAGCGCGTCGCTCATCCAGGAGTAGGACAGGCAGATCACGCCCGGCTTGTCGTCGCCCAGATCGAACAGATAGGTGCCGCGGGTCAGCCGGTCGGTCAGCGTCATGCTCAGGGTGTCGCGCCCGGTGACCGGG
>SKOM01000043.1 GCA_007120095.1 Candidatus Competibacteraceae bacterium
CGTCATCAATTGGATTCATGCCAGCCCTCAGCGGCCATCGCATCAAAACGGTGGCTATCCGCTGGCATCCGGGCTTTAATGACCCTGGCCAACCAGCCACTCGGGCCGTTATTCAGTTCCTGTTGGAACTCAGTCAGCAATTGTTCAATCGGCGCTCCGGATTCGACTCGGATCGGTTGCACCCCGGCGGCGAGCAGGCGCTGAATCGCTGAGGATCCTGCGGCCAGGCAATAGACGGCGGTGCAGTCCACCAGTGCAGCGATTTTGGTGGGTAGCTTGTCGTGATACTCATCCTGTACCGTATCAATAAACTCAATGACTTCGATCAATTGAGCGCTGTGCCCATCAACGGCATAGATGGCAAACGCGGTGCTGGCACCGAAGTGCTGATCGACGGTCATGCGGTCAGTGCTGGCAAAGGCGAGCCGCAGTGTGGTGGGCGGCATGGGCTCAGCCACCAAGCGCAGATGACGGTGACGGTTTGGCATGGAGGTTCCGGGGCTGGACAGCGAAGCGCGAAATATGCGCGGCAATCGGTTCATGATGTTGCACCACTAAATTAGCTAAATCGAACAGGGCTTGCCGAGTCCCTCGATAGCCCACCCAGGTTTTGCAGTAGCCACCCACCCAATCGTACTGGGGCATACCCGCACGCAGCAGCGGCACACCCAGACGTTCAGCGTTGGCCAGCAGGTGCGAATTGCCGATCACCAGTTCAGCATCGGCCGCACGCGCCAGATCCTCAAAATCCTCAAGATCGCCGATATGCACCGAGTTGGTCGGCAGATCAGCCAGTACCGGGGCTTTCATCGCGGCCAGCGCTACGGCAATCTCAGCCCCCATACCCTCAAGCCAGGTGCAGAATTGCTGGAGTAGATCGGGATCGGCGGCCATCCCGATACGTCGCAGTCCAGTCATGAAATGGGTATCGACCATGGCGTCTTGTAACTGGGCGCGTTGGCGTTCGATGCGCTGCGGTACCGCGACCCCGGCTAACTCGGCCAGCCGTTGGGTGAACCGGTCACAGGCCGCCAGCCCCATCAGACCGTCAAAGCGATAATCGGGCACCCCGCTGCGGCGGTGCAGCAGATCGGCTGCGCTGTCCAGTGAACGTCCCACCACCAGGGTGGCCATGGCTTCACCCAAAGTCGCTAACTCGGCTACGGGCGTACCGCCGAGACTGACCGGAATGAAATCTTCGGCGATTAAATGCCCATCCAAGGCATCAGCCAAATCGGGCACCACCACCGGCTGCAAGTCAAAGGCTTCCACCCATTCTTTAATGGCCTCGACATCACCGGGGGTGAGATGGGCACCGAGCAGCAGATTCACCTGACGTGGCCGTCGCCCCACGGTGGCGCTCGATGGCACGGTAGCGTCGAGAATGGCTTCCAGCGCTGTCGCATAGCCGGTTTCCAGACAACCCGAAAAATCCGGGGTGTTCACCGCCACTATGGGAATAGAGGCAAACTCCGTATGGCGGGCGCGAAACTCACGCACCAAACGGTCAATATCGGTGCCTTGGGTTTCCGCCAAGCCGGTGGTGGCCAGGCCGACCAGTGCCGGTTTGCTTTTTGTGCAGACCGTGGCCAAGGCTTGCAGCACATTATCGTCGGCGCTCATCACCGTGGCGACTTGATCCATTGCGGTGGTTTGCAGCGGTATCGGTTTGCGGAAATGGCGCACCAGAAACACTTTAGCAAAGGCGCTACAGCCTTGAGAACCATGCAGAATCGGCATGCCACGGCGGATGCCCAGAAAAGCCAGTGCCGCCCCTGTGGGTGCGGAGGCTTTCAGGGGATTGACGGATAATGCTTTGGGATGGGTGATGATTTTAGCCATGATCGTTATCCATTGCGTTAGGCCACCGCGCCGGCACGGTCGAGGGCGTGCTGCGATTCGTCACTATCAGGATCGTCGGCATCCGGGCTGTCGCCCAGCTCGGGGCCAGCGATCACCATAGCCTGATCGGCCCAGGGAGCGGGCTGCCGCACTGCGTCCCACACCGGATTTTCTAAGGTTAATACCAGTTGGCGCACCAGTTCCTGCATACCGGTATAACCGGCGTAGCCGAATTCCCGTTCCTGATTGATGTCGAGAAACGGTAAACGCGCTTTGAGCGCCGTGTAGAGATTGCGGCCACCAGCAATTAGGATATCGGCGCGCAGTTCGTAGACCGTATTGAGCAAATCGCGAGCCCCCTCGCTGTTGAGCATAATGGCCTGATCGCCCATGAGTTCGAGAATACGGGCTTTGTCTTCTTCGGTGGATTTCTTGGTGCCGCTGGCGACTACAATCATCCCCAAGTCTTGTAAAGCCGAAACCACTGACCAGGACTTCACCCCGCCGGTAAACAACAGCACCCGCTTACCCGCCAGCCGCGGTCGCCAGCGCTCCAGTTGAGTGCGGATGCGCTGTTCCTCGCGGGCAATCAGCGCCTCAGTACGGGCAATGAGGTCGGGGTCATTGATGATACGCGCGATATCCCGCAGAGCCTGACTGGTATCGGTGATGCCATAAAAACTGCCCTCAAACCACGGTGTGCC
>SKOM01000117.1 GCA_007120095.1 Candidatus Competibacteraceae bacterium
CTTACCACTACATCAGTACCGCAAGCCCTAAACTCACAACTGATGGCAGTCAAGCTTATAAGGCTCCCACAAGCGCCCTCTCAATCTCTATCAGTCTTCCCAAATTTTAAAGATCAGTGCAGTAGATTGCTTACACAATCCTGCTGCCAAGACGGAGCATTATGCTGCCGCTGAAGCAGATTGTCAACAACATCTCGAATTTTTTTGACATCATCTCAAAGTTTGACACACTCGCAGGTGCCAATACCGATTTGCTCTGCCTAAGGCAGTGATAATATATGGACATATATAATATTTTCAATCAGTATTATGGCACACTGGAAAGAATCAACACTAGCATGATCAGCGGAAACCGATAGAATTAGGTACGATAAAGGCCTGCTGAACAAGTTTTGCTCGATAGGCTGCCAATTGTGTCACCCATATTAACCTGTTATAGGAGACCGTCACCATGAGTTGTTACCTGCGTCGCAGCACCGCATCTTGGTTGTTCGCAGGTTGCTTAACGGCAGTAGGGGGGTCCAGCGCCTTGGCGCAAGACTCGACCGACCTGTTGCAACAGCAACTGAACGAAGCCCAGCACATTGTCAACCAGTTGGAAATGCAGATTGAGACATGGCACCAGGATCTCAGCCTGCTACAACAGCAGTTTGCCAAGGAGGTCGAACAAAAAGCCCTGTTAAGAGTAAGGGCCGAGCACCTGCAATCCACCCTGCAAGCCATGGAAAGCGAACAAGATCGATTGCAAACCGCCCTAGAGCAAACAGATACCGAGCGTGGCAGACTGGCCACAGAGCTGGCGACAACCCAGGCGACGCTAGCCGCTGAACGTGATCAGTTTACTACCGAGCAAGCACAATTGACTGAACAGCTTGCTGACACAGAACAACAGCGTGATCAATTGACCGCAGAACGTGACGAATTGCTGGCGAGTCTGGAACAACGTGATCTGGAAATTGACCGGTTGCAACAACAAACGGCTGCGCTCAGCGAGAACATCAGCGGGCTTGAAGACGCACTTCAAAACAGTTGGGCACTGCTAAGCACTGCTGAGGCAGAACGCCAAAGCCTGGCGACTGAACTGGCACAGACACAAACTGCGGCTGCGGCTGCGGAAGAGGAAATGCAGGCCGAACTCGACGCCCGCGCCGACCGTATTGCTGCCCTAGAGGCGGATATCAGCGCCCGCGAGACGACACTGGCCGAACGCGAGAACACGATCAGTGAGCTTGAGACAAACATCACTGAACTGCGCGATGACATTCAGCAACTGGAAACGAACCTGGCCGCTCGCGACAGCACCATTGAGACCCGAGACGCCCATATCGCCGAATTGCAGCAGGACTTAGCCGAACTCAACAGCGCTTACGAAGCGGTTACGGCAGAACGTGATCAGCTCGATCAGCGTGCCGCTGAACTTGACACCGCTTTAGCGGAGTCGCAGGCTGAAACGCAACAATTGAATGCTCAGATTGCTACGCTGGAGCAATCAAGTGCAGAAGCCGCTGCCGCCGCTGCCGCGCGCGAGGCCGCGCTGGAAACGGATTTGGCTCAGGCCAATGCGATGATCGCTCGTCTGGAAGAAGACAGCACCGCACTCAGCGCTGTGGTCAGTGCTCAAACTGAGCGCATGGAAGAGCTGGAGCAGGAGCTGGAATTGGAGAATCGGCGTATCGCTAATTTGCAGCAGCAGCGCGATATGATGGAAGAGACTTTGGCGGTCGAACAACGCCGCATCAGCAACTTACAAGTGCAACGTGATATTCTTAATCAGCAGCTTGCTGAACAAGCGGAAGCTATCGAAGAGATGAGCAGCGACATTTACGTTGTTCAGTCCGGTGATACGCTGGGCAGCATCGCGGCGGAATTTTACGGCAGCCCGGCGCAATGGCGACGGATTCTTGAAGCCAACGACATCAGCGACCCTAACCGGATTCGGGTTGGCATGGAATTGACCATTCCACGCTGATGAGATCCCCCCCCTTCGGGCTCAGCCGAGAGGGGGAAACCCACGGATCAGCCCGCCGCCCGCTGTTCTAACATTTCGACAGCGGGCAGGGGGTTGCCTTCTAAAAACTCCAAAAAAGCTCCACCGCCTGTGGAGATGTAGCCAATCCGTCCAGCGATGCCATATTGATCAATCGCCGCTAAGGTATCCCCCCCGCCCGCAATGGAAAACGCCGGGCTATCGGCAATCGCCTGGGCCAAGGTCTCAGTGCCATGACCAAAAGCAGCAAACTCAAACACCCCGACTGGGCCATTCCAAACGATAGTACCGGCGGATTTCAATAGCTCGGCATAGTGAACCGCCGTGCGTGGACCAATATCGAGGATTAACTCATCGGCACCCACGGCATCCACTGAACGCGTGGTTGCCGTGGCATCAGCACTGAACTCGGTGGCGCAGACCACATCTTCCGGTACCGGAATCTCCGCGCCGCGTTGTTTGGCCAGCGCCATAAGTTGCTGGGTATCAGCGATTAAATCCGCTTCATGCAGCGATTGCCCAACGCCATAGCCGGAAGCGGCGATAAACGTATTGGCAATCCCGCCACCCACAATCAGTTGATCAACCCGATCTAACAGTGTCGCCAGCACCGTCAACTTGGTCGACACCTTAGAGCCACCGACGATGGCGACTAAGGGTCGTGTCGGCTGGGCTAAGGCTTTGCCCAAGGCATCCAGTTCAGCGGCCAACAGCGGTCCGGCACAGGCCACCGGCGCATAGCGGGCAATACCATGAGTGGTTGCCTGGGCACGGTGAGCGGTACCAAAGGCGTCCATGACAAACACATCGCATAAAGCCGCCAATTTACGCGACAGCGCCTCATCGTTGCTTTTCTCACCCGGATTAAAACGACAGTTTTCCAATAACACCACTTGACCGGGAGCGATGTCTACGCCATCCACCCAGTCGCGTTGTAGCGGCACGTCACGCTCCAGCAATTCGCTCAGCCGTAGCGCCACCGGCGCCATGGAATCCGCCTCGGAGAACACCCCCTCTTTAGGTCGTCCCAGATGCGAAGTCACCATCACTGCCGCCCCAGCATCGAGGGCTTGGCGAATGGCCGGCAAGGAGGCACGGATGCGAACATCCGAAGTCACCTTGCCGTCTTTAACCGGCACATTGAGATCGGCGCGAATAAACACGCGCTTGCCCGTCAAGTCGACATCACCCATGCGTAATACGTGAGGTATTTTTAAAGTCATGGTATTGCCCTCCTCACGCTGAATTTAACGGCTGGCCTGCATGAGCACCAAGGTGGTATCCAGCATCCGATTGGAGAAACCCCATTCGTTGTCATACCAGCTCAAGACTTTGACCAGATTACCTAATACCTTGGTTTGGCTGGCATCAAAAATACTCGAACGTGGATCGTGGTTAAAGTCCATCGATACCAGTGGCTCGTCGTTATAGCCCAATACACCTTTGAGTTCACCTGCAGAGGCCTGCTGGATAATTTGGTTGACCTCAGCCACGCTGGTGTCGCGTCCAGCGGTAAAGGTCAAATCCACCACCGAGACATTGATGGTCGGCACCCGCATGGCAAAACCATCCAGCTTGCCGTTGAGATCCGGCAATACCAGACCGACGGCGGCGGCAGCACCCGTCTTGGTGGGGATCATATTTTGCGTCGCCGAGCGCGCCCGCCGCAGATCCTTGTGATAGACATCGGTCAACACCTGATCATTGGTGTAAGCGTGAATGGTGGTCATGATGCCGGCCTGAAAACCGAGTTGAGCGGCTAATGGTTTAACCACCGGAGCTAAACAGTTGGTGGTGCAGGACGCATTGGACACCACCGTGTCGGAGGCTTTCAAGACATCGTGGTTAACGCCATACACCACGGTGGCATCGACATCTTTGCCGCCGGGTGCGGAAATCAAGACCTTTTTGGCCCCCGCAGTGATATGGGCACTGGCCTTTTCTTTGGTCGTGAACAAACCGGTGCACTCATAGACCACATCGACACCCAGCTCCGCCCACGGCAGTTTACTCGGGTCGCGTTCGGCCAGTACGCGGATCCGATCACCATTGACGACCAGGCTGTCACCATCGACCGATACTTCGGCATCAAACCGGCCATGAGCAGTGTCATAACGGGTCAAATGAGCATTGGTTTGCGCATCACCTAAATCATTCAGCGCCACAATTTTAATCTCATCGGTGCGGTTATACTCGTACAGCGCCCGCAACACATTGCGCCCGATCCGGCCGTAGCCGTTAATTGCCACATTGATCGCCATGGTAGAACCTCCTAATTTTTAGTTTAGTGTGAACACACTATGCAAAAAACGCATTTACTTGGTCGACGATAGCAGCAACGCCGAACCCGAAATGCTCGAACAACTCCCCAGCGGGAGCTGAAGCTCCAAACTGATCAAGACCCAGAACGTAGCCTTGTAAACCGGCATATTTGTACCACAGCCCGCTACTGCCTGCTTCCACGACTAAGCGCTTGCTTAGGGCTGGGGGCAACACCCTCTCACGGTACGCGATATCTTGAGCCTCGAAGACCTCTACTGCCGGCATCGAGACCACCCGGATGCGTCGCCCCTGATCACCCAGCCGTTGTACGGCCTCCATAGCGGAAGCCAGCTCAGAACCCGTAGCGATGATTATCGCTTCCGGCTCACCTTCAGGCTCGTGCAGAATGTATCCCCCTCGGCGGATGGCGGCTGATTGCTCGGGGGTACGGGGTAAATGCGGTAGTTTTTGTCGACTCAAGGCCAGGACGGTCGGAGCGTTTTGGGACTCAATAGCGGCCATCCAGGCAGCGGCGGTTTCAACCGCATCGGCAGGACGCCACACCGTCAGCCCTGGAATCAAGCGCAAGCCGGCCAGTTGTTCAACCGGTTGATGAGTCGGACCGTCTTCACCGAGACCAATGGAATCATGAGTCAGCACATAGATCACCCGCTGCCCCATCAACGCACTCAAGCGGATGGCATTACGGGCATAGTCGGAAAAGATCAGAAAAGTCCCGCCATAAGGGATAAAGCCACCATGCAGGGCTAATCCGTTCATGATGGCGCTCATACCAAACTCACGCACCCCGTAGTAAATGTAATCCCCGGCGGGATTATCGGTGATAGCAACTGAATCCTTACGTTTAGTGTTATTGGAACCGGTTAAATCGGCTGAGCCGCCGAGCAGCTCGGGTAAATACGCCCCGCAATACTCCAACGCCTGTTGCGACGCTGCCCGAGTGGCGACTGAGGCCGCACGCTCAGCCGTATCAGCCAACCATTTGGCGGTAAAGGCTGACCAATCCGCCGGTAATTGTCCCGCCAGGCGGCGTTGTAATTCGCGGGCTAATTCCGGGTAAGCCGCCTGGTAGGCTGCGAAACCGGACTGCCATTCTTGTTCCAGGGCCGCACCACGCTCACGGGCATCCCAAACCGCCCGATACGCCTCGGGGATAGTAAAAGGCGGGTGTGGCCAACCGAGTTGCTCACGGGTAGCAGCCATTTCCGCTTCACCCAAGGGAGCACCATGCACACCGGCAGTGCCGGCTTTATTGGGGGCACCAAAACCGATGACCGTGCGGCAGCAAATCAGACTGGGACGCTCACTATCCGCTTTAGCCGCTGCAATCGCCGTTTTAACCGCATCCGGATCATGCCCGTCTACCGCCGGAATCACCTGCCAGCCATAAGCCTCGAAGCGCTTGGGGGTATCATCGCTAAACCATCCACTGACTTTCCCATCAATGGAAATGCCGTTGTCATCGTAGAGCACAATCAGCTTGCCCAGACCGAGCCGACCGGCTAAGGAACAGGCTTCGTGGGAAATGCCTTCCATCAGACAGCCATCACCGACAAACACGTAGGTATCATGATCGATCACAGTATGCTTGGGGCGATTAAACTGTGCGGCCAGCGTCCGCTCTGCCAGCGCCATACCGACGCCATTGGCCAGACCCTGACCGAGTGGGCCGGTCGTGGTCTCAACGCCGGGGGTATGGCCATATTCTGGATGACCAGGGGTCATTGAATGCAACTGGCGGAAATTTTTCAGTTGCTCTAAGGGGAGATCGTAGCCACTGAGATGCAACAGTGCATAAAGCAACATCGAGCCGTGACCGTTGGACAGCACAAAACGGTCACGATTGGGCCAGTGGGGATTGGCCGGATTGTGGCGTAGAAAATCGTTCCACAAGACTTCAGCAATATCGGCCATACCCATGGGGGCACCAGGATGGCCAGAGTTGGCTTGTTCCACAGCATCCATGCTCAAGGCACGGATTGAGTTGGCCAGTTCTCGACGCGTAGGCATAAGGGTTTCTCCGTAATTTTTTAACATAATAGCCAGTATGCCTGATGAGGTAGCATCCGTTGATCAGCATTGCTGATTATCAGCATAAGCGGGCTTGTGTTACAGCATCAATCACACGCCATTATGGAATTAAATAGGCGTTGGGTTGCTCACGATGAATGGTCTCAATGCCTTGGCGTATTGAATCAGAAATTGGAGTATCAATGGCTTGGAGGTTAATTTGCAACTGTTCAGGCGTAGTCGCCCCCAAAATCACACTGGTCATAAAGCGCTGTTCCATCGCCCAGCGCAGGGCCATAACGGCAGGATCCACATCATGCTCACGCGCAAGCTGTACATAGCGCGCCGTAGCGGCAAGCGAGCCACGCGATAGGTAACGCGGAAAATACTGAGGCCACAAGCTCAGCCGGGCACCCGAGGGTCGAGCACCATCGAGATATTTACCGGTTAACATACCGCTGGCTAACACCCCATAAGCCAGCAATCCACACTCTTCGCGGATGGCCACTTCAGCCAGACCGACTTCAAAGGTGCGATTGATCAGGCTGTAGGGATTTTGAATGCTGGCCATGCGGGGTAGATTCAGGGTGTCCGCCAAATGCATGCATCGCATCACCCCCCAGGGCGTTTCGTTGGAGACCCCTACCGCCCGCAGCTTGCCCGCTTGGACCAAATCGCTGAGCACCGCCAGGGTTTCCTCCAAGGGGATAGCGTCGTCATCATCGCGGTGCTCATAGCCGAGTTTGCCAAAATAATTGGTGGTGCGCTCCGGCCAATGCAGTTGATAAAGATCAATCACATCGGTTTGCAAGCGCCGCAGACTGGCCTCAACCGCCGCCTCGATATTGGGTCGATCGAGGCGCGGTTGGCCATCACGGACATAGCTAAACCGGTCACCCGGTCCATTGACTTTGGTCGCTAAAATGACTTTGTCGCGACACCGACGTTTAGCGAGCCAGCGACCGATGAAGGTTTCAGTGAGGCCGTAGGTTTCAGCACTCACCGGCACGGCATACATCTCAGCGGTATCGATGAAATTGACGCCGTGATCCAGTGCTAAATCGAGCTGAGCATGAGCTTGTGGCTCATCGGTTTGTTCGCCAAACGTCATGGTTCCTAGACATAAGGCACTGACCTGCATATCCGTGCGTCCCAAGGGACGATACTGCATTACCATAAATCACACTCTAGGTTGAAGGAAAAACGGTACGCCGACATCACCCGCAAAGTGAATTCTGGCGTACTCAGGTTGCTGATTGACACCAAGACGGCGAGCGGCCAGCTTCACCGGCTCTGATAAAGCCACAAATAAATCCGGGCTTTCCAAGATCTGATCATTGCCACGCAGCACTTGCAGCAGTTGGTTGGCAAACACCGAATGCTCACCGCCTCCGGCATCCAAAACCGGCTGTAAGCCACCGGAAGTCAGCACCACCCGTTCCCGCCGCTGGCCGGCCACTTCCAAGAAGCGGACATATTGTTCCGGTGAGGTCTGCCGTGCCACAGGTGCCGAAGCCATGACCGTGCCGCCGGTTAAACTGCCGGAATAGCAGGAATCAGCAATGACCATGACATGCTTAGCCGGGATAATATTAAGTATATCAGTTACTTGGCTATTGAGAATCCAGTTGGTGGTATCATTAGGCTCGGCATCTACCGGAAGCCAGTAGCCACGATCATTAACGCGGTCTAAATCACCATGACCGGCGTAATACAGCAGAAAATTATCATTCGCAGTCAAACGGCTCTGATAGCGGTTGAGCGCTGTTAAGATCTCGGCGCGGGTCGCATTGGTCAGTACCTCAACCTGAAAACCGTAGCGATTACGCAGCTCCTCAGCCACTGCCTCAGCGTCCCGCACGGCGGTTTCGAGATCGGGCAAGAATCGGTGTTGATTATTACCGATAACTAGTGCGTAGTAACGCCCTAAATTGACATTGAGCAGGCGTTGACGGACATCCTGGGTTTGCTGTGCTAAACCAGCGACCGGTTCCGTGCCCCGAACCCGCATTGCCGTTTGGATATGCTGAGTTTCTGATTGCAGCGCTTCCAGCTTGCCGGTCGCTTCGGCCAGTCGTTGTTCGCTGGTACTGAGCTGTTGTTCAAGCTGCTCGATTTGCCGTTCGCGCTGGCGTAAATCCCGGGCTTGATTTTCCAGTTGCCCGATGAGCTGATCAAGCTCGGCAGCCTCTCTTTGGCTGAGAGCTGACCGTTCCCGAGTGAGTTGCTGGCGAGTCTCTTCAATCTGTTGGCGGGCTAAGGCAAGGTTAAGCTGTTGTACTTCCAGACTAGCCTGTTCGGCTAACTGCTCACGACTACTGGCCAGAGACCTTTCCAACTCGGCAATGCGGCGGTTACGCGCGGCTAATTCCTGATCCATGCGCTCAAGCTCAGCGGCCATATCGGCCTGCTCCCCGAGCTGCTCACGCTGCTGGACTAAACGGGCGCGAGTCTGTGACAGTTCTGTCCGCGCCTGTTCAAGCTCACGGTTGAGAGCGGTTTCACGCTCAATCTGTTGAGTCGCCTCGCCCAAAGCTTGCTCCAGTTGAGCGATTTGCTGACCGCGCTGACCGAGCTGTTGACGCAATTGCGCCACTTCAACACGACTATCATCCAAAGCCGCAAAATGCTGCTCCTGCTGCTGTAATGCTGAACGTGCGGCGGCGAGCTCTCGTTGTGCCTGAATCAGTTCTTCGGATTGACGAGCGCGTAATTGCTGGTCACTATTAACCAGTCGCTCACGCTGCTGCTGCAGTTGCACCAGTTGCCGCTCGGTATCCTGAAGCTGTTCGCGCAATGCAGCCATACCGCGCTCTTGTGCAGTCACCCGCGCTTGTAGCAGTTCGGCCTCTTGCTCAAGACGACTTTTTTCGCGTGCGCTTTCGGCAAGCTGCAAGCGTAGACTCACTACTTCGGTAGCGGAATCAGGGCTAAGCCTGGCCTGTGGAGTACCCACCTGAGCGGTGGCCTGACTCAACTGCTGGCGTGCCTGTTCCAGACGTTGGCGAATGCTGGCCTGCTCCCGGTCTTTTTGACTGAGCTGGCCGCGTAACTGGCCGAGTTGACCGCGCAATTGCCTGACCTCACGTTCAGCGATGTCCGCTCTGGCTTCAGCGCGGGCCGCCCGTTGTTGTAATTCCTCAATTGAGGAGACAAAGGCCAGTTCGTCATCGGTTAAGTCGGCTGCTTGGCGGTAAAGATTTAATGCCGTGACCCGGTCTTGCGGCACGCCTAAACCTCGTTCGTACAATCGAGCCAGATTGGCTTGAGCACGGCTGCTGCCTTGATCCGCCGCCCGGCGAAACCACTCAGCCGCTCGGGCATAATCGGGATCAATTCCGCCTAAACCCCGCTCATAGATTTCCCCGACGTTATTCTGAGCGGCCACATCACCTGCCTCGGCCGAAGGTAACCAGAACCGCAGGGCAGTTTCAAGATTGGCGCGGTCATAAGCGATATATTCACCGCCGCGAATTTCACATAGACTGATGGTGGTCTGAATTGGACGTCGGGCGGTAATAAACGTCGCCTGAGTACCGAGCCGACGGACTTGGCCGGGAAGTAAACAATCGACCACCAGCATCCTGTCGGGGTCGACACCAGCGGCCGCTATAGCCGCCTCCATCTCCGGGTCGATACCTGGCGTGGCGCAAGCACCAAGCACCAGGGTGAGGGCGGTGCCTATGCCAATGGCAAACGGTTTGAAACGGAGTCCGGGATCACGCGATTGAAACATGATAATTACCTCGCTGTTCGGGGATTACTGAAGATACTGACCCCAGCATTAACAGCAATTCCCATGCCTGATAATAGTGTAGCCCTATTTCAGTTATTTTACAGCGCCTATGACAAACTCCACAGAGTGGTTTGCGCTGCCAGTCGGGTCATACTGATCGCATTCAGCGGCTCATTACTGGCCTTATTAAGCGCTTGCACTACGCCCCAGCAACGCCTTGACCAGGTGGCCACTGATTTAGGTTTTCAGCGTCTAAGCCTCAACGGTGACCCGTTCCAACATAGGGCCTATCGCAACGCAGCACCCATAAGCACGGTGCTGCATGTCTACCTAGATGGTGACGGCTCGCCGTGGCAAAACGGGCGCGTCATCGCCGACCCGACGCCGCGTCAACCGCTGGTGCTGCAACTCATGGCCCAGGATTCACAAGCCAGTCTATACTTAGGGCGCCCCTGTTATCATGGCATGCAGCAGGCTCCCGGGTGTTCGCCGTGGCTGTGGACGGCGGCACGCTACAGCCCCCTGGTGATCGACAGTCTGGTAGCCGCTTTACACACGGTGCTGCGTGAACACCCCAACACGGCGGTGGTATTGATCGGCTACAGTGGGGGCGGCACACTCGCCATGCTGCTGGCCGAACATCTGCCACAGACCCGGCTTATCGTGACCATCGCGGCCAATCTCGATACTACTGCGTGGACTGAGCACCACGGCTACAGCCCCTTGCTGGGTTCACTGAACCCGGCCAATCGACCACCGTTGGTGACAACACCACAGTGGCATTTATTTGGCGAACAAGACGACAATACCCCGGCAGCATTGAGCGAACTGCTGATCCAGCGCCAACCCTGCGCCCGCAGCGAACGTATCGCGGCTTTCAATCATCGCTGTTGCTGGCTGGACTACTGGCCGCAGGTATTATCGACACTGACCTATGGCCGGTTCCACTGTTCCGAACTTGAGTAACCCCAATCCATGTCGCATCCCGCTCGGCCTGCTGACCGCCCCGAATCGCTGAATAACGGCTCCCCGCAGAGCGAAATCACGCTTGGCGTGATCTATGCGTTATTGGCCTACAGCGTCTGGGGTTTAATGCCGTTGTACTGGCACACCGTAAGCTGGGTACCGGCTGAACAAATTGTCGCCCACCGGGTGGTTTGGTCGGTGCTGGTGCTGGCGCTGTTGCTGGCGTGGTTTGGTCGGTTTAGCGATCTATGGCAGGTACTCAGCGATTTTAAACTCTTGCGCTGGCTATTGTTATCAGCGACATTGATCAGTGTGAACTGGCTGGTATTTATCTGGGCGGTGAGCAATGAGCGGCTGCTGCAGGCCAGTCTGGGTTATTTTATCAATCCGCTGTTGAATATTGTGCTCGGCGTCGCCCTGTTGCAGGAACGGCTGCGGCCTTGGCAATGGGTGGCCGTTGGGCTGGCCGCGTTGGGAGTATTGTGGCAGGTGGTTGCTCTCGGTACGATTCCGTGGGTGTCATTGCTCTTGGCCTTGTCATTTGGTTTCTATGGCTTGGTGCGCAAAGCAGCTCCCGTCGACGGTCTGCTGGGTCTGTCTGCCGAAACCCTGTTGTTAGCTCCAGTAGCCGTGTTATTTTTACTATGGGCTGACCCAGGCGGCGCCATCATGTCCAGTCAAGGCAGCGGCGGGGTGGTACTACTGGCCCAGGCTGGCTTGATCACCGCCCTGCCCCTGCTGTGGTTTGCCAACGCGGCACGGCGGTTGCGCTATGCCACGCTCGGATTTTTTCAGTACCTCGCCCCCACGGGCCATCTGCTGCTGGGTTTATGGTTTGGTGAGGTGTTTACCTTAATGCATGGCATGAGTTTTGGGCTGATTTGGCTGGCCCTGTTGATCTACACGGTCGACATGGCCCGCGCTTATCCACGTTAAGAGAGGCACAGTCTTGGGCTTGCCAGAGCGTTGATCGCCCGTGCTTTACCACAGTGGGGTTTGTATTACACTATACGCGTGACCACTTCCAACCATCCTCTACCTGATTTGAATGATCCTGTGCAGTCACTGCCCGGTGTAGGGCCACGCGTTGCAGAACGCCTCGCCCGACTCGGCATTACCCGGATAGCCGATTTGTTGTTGCATTTACCCCTGCGCTATCAAGACCGCACGCAGGTCACGCCCATAGCGGCCTTAAACGTGGGACTGGAAGCCGTGATTGAGGGCGAAATTCTGCTGGTTGATGTGGTGCGCAAACGCCGCGCCATGTTGCTGTGTCGCATGGGCGATCAGAGCGGCATCCTGACATTACGATTTTTTCATTTTAGCAGCGCTCAACGGGAACATCTAACTCCCGGAACCCGCCTACGTTGTTTTGGTGAAATCCGCACCGGAGCGGCCGCGCTGGAAATGATTCATCCAGAATATCAAATCATATCAGAACATGAGCCACCGCTGTTTGCCGATTGTCTGACTCCGGTCTATCCGACCACCGAGGGTCTGCGCCAACCCGGCTTGAGGCGCCTGGTCGCCCAGGCTCTGCACTGTTTGCAGCGACAACCTCTGGTCGATCCCCTGCCGGAAGCTTTGCGCCAAACCCTAGGCTTACCGGAACTTAATGCAACCCTGCGCCTGCTGCATCGCCCTCCTCCCGAGTGCGCCGTGCAGCTCACCCGACGGCAACACCCCACTCAGCGCCGCTTGATTTTTGAAGAACTCTTAGCCCACCAACTCAGCCTGCGCGAGCTGCGCCAGCGCATCCGCCGCAATCCGGCACTGGCGCTGAATACCGAGGGCACGCTGCGGCAGCATTTTCTAGCGGCCTTACCCTTCGAACTCACCTCTGCCCAGCAGCGGGTATTGACCGAGATTACCACCGACCTTTGCCAGCCAAGACCGATGCTGCGGCTGATTCAGGGTGATGTGGGTTCCGGCAAAACCGTAGTGGCTACATTAGCCGCCTTGCAGGCGCTGGAATCCCAGGGGCAAGCCGTGCTGATGGCACCGACAGAATTATTAGCCGAACAGCATTATCGCACCCTTAGCCATTGGCTGGAACCACTGGGTATTAAGCTGCTATGGCTTAGCGGACGCACCAAAGGCAGTGCCCGCACGGCGGCGCTGGAAGCCTTGCGCTCCGGTCAGGCCCAGATGATTGTCGGCACCCATGCTCTATTCCAAAACGATGTTGAGTTCCATGATCTGGTATTAGTCATCGTCGATGAACAACACCGCTTTGGCGTCCATCAGCGCCTTGCGCTGCGGGAAAAAGGCCGCCGCGGTGCGTATTGTCCGCATCAGCTCATTATGACCGCGACACCTATCCCCCGTACTTTAGCCATGAGCGTGTATGCCGACCTCGATACTTCGATCATCGATGAACTGCCACCGGGGCGCACGCCAGTGATCACCGTAGTCATCAGTGAATCACGCCGCGATCAGGTCATTGAGCGGATTCGACTCGCCTGTCGTAGTGGACGCCAAGCCTATTGGGTGTGCCCGTTGGTTGAAGAATCCACTCAGCTAGAAGCGCAGGCCGCCGAAGATACCGCCGCCCGTTTAAGCGAGTTGCTGCCTGAATTGCGTATCGGTCTGGTTCACGGGCGGTTGAAGGCTGCTGAAAAAGAAGCCGTTATGGCAGCCTTCAAAACCGCTGAGTTAGCGCTGCTGGTGGCCACGACTGTGATTGAGGTCGGCGTTGATGTACCCAACGCCTCATTGATGATTATTGAAAATGCCGAACGTCTGGGGCTGGCCCAGTTGCATCAATTACGCGGTCGGGTCGGGCGGGGTCAGGAAACCAGTCATTGTGTATTGCTGTACCGGCCACCGCTGTCGCAGGTCGCCTATTCGCGCTTAGAAGCGATTCGCGCCACCACTGATGGGTTCGCCATCGCCCGACGTGATCTGGAACTGCGCGGTCCGGGTGAAGTACTCGGTACCCGCCAAACCGGCCTGATGCAGTTTCGCATCGCTGACCCGGTACGCGACGGCGAACTGATTGAACCTATCCGCCAAACAGCGGACACTCTGTTAGCGGATTACCCACAGGCCGCCGAAGCGATTGTTGCCCGCTGGATCGGCCAAGGGCAAACTTACGGGCAAGTGTGAGGAGGACACCACTCCGCAGCCTTAATTCACCACTGAACGAGGACATGTCATGACCTATCCTAGCCAACTTGCGGGCGCTGTTTTACTGGCTCTCAGTGTAATCACCAGCAGTTTTGCTCAAACTGAAAGCGAATTTAATGAGCGGATTCGCGCTTATATTCTGGATAATCCCGAGGTAATTATCGAAGCGATTCAGATCTGGCAGCAGCAGCAGGAGCAGGCCGAAGCGCAGCAGTATCAAAACGCCTTGGCTGGCTTGCAAGATGCCCTGTATCACAACCCCGACACCCCGGTGCTCGGCAATCCGGAAGGCGATGTGGCGGTGATCGAATTTGTCGACTACAACTGTGGCTTTTGTCGCCGGGTGTTTAACGACCTCATGGCCCTAATCGAAACTGACAGCCAAGTGAAACTTCTGATGAAGGAGTTTCCTATCTTGGGTTCCGGTTCTTTAGCCGCCTCACAAGCGGCGCTGGCGGCACAGCGACAAGGTGAATACGCCGCACTCCATGTGGCAATGATGCAGGCCAACGGCCAACTGGATGAAGCCCGAGTGTTGGCCATCGCCGCTGATATCGGTCTGGATGTCGAGCAATTACAAATCGATATGCACGACCCGGCGATTACCGCGACGTTGCAACGCAACCAGACGCTGGCTCAGCAACTGGGCATCAACGGCACACCGGCTTTTATCATCGGTGAAGAAATTGTGCGCGGCGCAGTCAGCGTATCGCAATTACGACAGCTCGTCGCAGCCGCCCGGCGCAACGACGGCTAGTTCACCGACTCTGCCACCGCTCGAATCTGCTCGACGATCACCGGATCATCCCAGTGTTTATCGCCTAACACTTCAAATAAAATCTGCCCGTGGTCGTCGATGATGTAGGTCGTCGGCAGACCACGCACCCCCCACTCCGTGCCGGCATTCATGGTCGGATCCAGCAGCAGGGTGAAGTCAATGTCCACTACCCGTTGCAAGAACGTGTCGATGTCTTCAGCAGTTTCGCCGAAATTCACCCCCAACACCACCACCCCATCAGCGGCCAACTGTTGTTGTAAGCGATCCAGCGCGGGTAATTCCCGAACGCAAGGCGGACACCAGGTGGCCCAGAAATTCACCACCAATACTTGACCGGCATAGTCTTCTAGGGTGTGGGGCATACCGTCCATATCAGGAAAATTAAACGCTGGAGCCGACCGGGACGTGGAAAGGGGTTGTAGCGGTTCAACCTCTGCGGCGAGAGCCGCACCATAAAAAAACAAAATAAACAAGATCTTATACATTATTCACCTCGCGGTTCGCCGCCGAAACACCGGCCAGCTCAGCTGGATTATACCGCCGATCTTCGGGCGCAGGCGTTGAAGGAGCCACAGGATCGGCCTCGGGCGCTGGGGTACAGGCCAATACGCTCAATAACAGGCTCAACAATAGCAAACGGGGCAACAGAGTCATCGTCGGTTCGGTTACGTGGTGAGTCGACAATTTCTAGACCATAAATTGCCTTGATGGTTTGGATGAGAGGCAACTCGATGCCTCACTTTCCAATACAAAACGAACCAAAAATCCGTCCTAGCAGATCGTCGGCAGTAAACGACCCGGTAATCTCGCCTAAGCACTGCTGGGCTAAACGCAATTCTTCAGCTACCAGCTCGCCTGCCTGCATGATATCAAGTTGTCGCCGCGCTTCAGTGAGATGCTGGCCACCGCGTTCCAGGGCATCGAGATGGCGACGGCGGGCGCTAAATAAACCCTCACCACCGCCGGTATAGCCCATACAGTGCTTGAGATGGTCACGCAAAGCGTCGATACCGGCAGCCGTTTTAGCACTGACCCGGATCTCCGTTCCCCACTCGCCTTCCGCCTCACCCGGAGTAAGACAGGCTAAATCGATTTTATTGCGCACCAAGGTCAAGGGCAAATGTTCAGGTAAACGCTGGCGAATCGCCTGTTCGGCAGCACCAATCCCCTCACAAGCATCAATGACCAATAATATTCGGTCAGCCGAGTCAATTTCGCGCCACGCCCGGCGGATACCTTCTTGCTCCACCGGATCGCTGCTGTCGCGCAAACCGGCGGTATCGAGCACATGCAATGGCATACCATCGAGTTGAATCCGCTCGCGTAACACGTCGCGGGTCGTACCGGCGATGGCGGTGACAATGGCACTGTCTTGTCCGGACAATTGATTCAGTAAACTCGATTTACCGGCATTCGGTCGCCCGGCAATCACTAAGGTCATCCCATCGCGCAGCAGCCGACCCTGACCGGCATCGCGCCGCAGTTGAGCCAGCTGCTGGTGTAATTCCGTCAAGCGCTGGCCGATCTGTTCATCGGCTAGAAAATCAATGTCTTCAGCGGCAAAATCGATAGCGGCTTCGACATACATACGCAGTTCAATCAGCCCCTCGACCAGGGCATCCACCCGCTGCGAGAATACCCCACTGAGAGAAATCATAGCAGCGCGCGCCGCCTGAGCCGTGCCGGCCTCGATTAAATCAGCGACCGCTTCAGCACGGGCTAAATCCATTTTACCGTTGAGAAAAGCCCGTTCGGTAAATTCACCCGGACGGGCAAGACGAGCGCCTAGAGCCAGCACCCGCTGCAAGAGCAGATCGAGAACGACGGGACCACCATGTCCGTGCAACTCCAGTATGGCTTCCCCCGTGTAGGAATGCGGGGCGGGGAAATACAGCACTAGACCTTCGTCAATCAGCGCACCATCGTCGGCATGAAAACGTCGCAACAGTGCCCGACGCGGAACGGGCAACTGCCCTAAAAATCGCTCGGCAATAGCGGGAACAGCCGCTCCCGATAGGCGCACAATGCCGACACCGCCCACCCCTGGCGGGGTGGCGATGGCGGCGATGGTGTCACGGCTCATGTTTTAGCGGCAGCAGCCTCCACCCGCTTAGTGATCACATATTGCTGGGCAATCGACAGTACATTGTTGACCACCCAGTACAACACCAAACCGGCGGGGAACCAGAGGAAGAAAATGGTAAACACAAACGGCAGTGCCATCATTATTTTAGCCTGCAGGGGATCAGGCGGCGGCGGGTTGAGCTTCATCTGGATAAACATGGAAGCGCCCATGATCAGCGGCAGAATGAAATAAGGATCACGGGTGGACAAATCCTGAATCCACAGCATCCACGGCGCATGACGCAATTCCACGCTTTCTAACAGCATCCAGTACAAAGCGATAAACACCGGAATTTGTACCACAATCGGCAAACAGCCTCCTAGCGGATTAATTTTTTCCTTTTTATACAGCTCCATCATAGCCTGATTAAGCTTTTGCTTATCATCACCATAGCGCTCTTTAATCTGCTGCAGTTTCGGGGCAACCTTGCGCATATTCGCCATGGAGCGGTAACTGGTTTCCGACAGTTTGTAGAATACCAGTTTGATCATGATGGTCAAAATAATAATCGACCAGCCCCAGTTTCCGACAAATCCATGAATTTTATTCAATAACCAGAACAGCGGCTCAGCAATAAACCACAACCAACCGTAGTCCACGGTGCGGGCCAGATACGGCGCTAAGGGTTCAAGACGCTCCTGGATTTTCGGACCGACATATAACCGACTGGCGAATGTGGTGGACTCGCCGGGGGCAGCCACCTGTTGTTCTAAACCGATCATGCCCAGAACATAGCGCTCAGCACTTAACGCTTGGGTGTAAAAATTATTCACCTCATCCTGATCGGGTATCCATGCACCGAGGAAATAGTGTTGAATCATCGCTACCCAACCACCGATGGACTGGATATTGAGATCCCGATCTGACATATTGCTGAAGCTGATTTTGTCGTAATTTTTGTCCGGTGTAGAAATCACGCCGCCGGTGTAAGTGTAAATACCGAACTGGCGACCACCGGGGGGTGGGCGACGCTGTAACTGACGATATTGCGTACCCCGCCACAGCGCTTCACTGGCATTATCGACGCGGTGATCAACATCAATCACAAAGCTATCACGATAAAAAGTATACGTTTTGGTGACTCTGATACCGGACTCATCTTCCCAATACATTGGAACTTCAAGCTTATCCTGTCCGGGCTGAAGTACAAACTCGGTTTGTTCCGCTTGAAACAACTGATGGTGATCCGGTGCCGCACCTTCGGAGGCCAGTAGACCCGACTGAGCTAGGAACATGCGCCCGCCACGATCCTCCATCAATGGGAAGGGGCGATCAGGTTCGTCCTGCGACAAGGGGTAGTTTAACAGCCCAACGCGAACCAGCGTACCACCTTGCAAGTCGATTTCAGCATTGAGCTGATCGGTGGTGATGCGAATGCGCTGAGCGTCTGGTTCAGTGGCAAACGGCTCACGCGCTTCTGGCTCGGTGAAAGTATCAGGGACATCCGCTAAACGCGGTACACCCTCCGCATCCATACCTGGCTCGGTGGGTCGATCGGTTTGTTCCGCAACGGGCGCAGGGGGACGTTGCGGAACTTGTTCCTGCATCCAAGCATTCCAGATGAGAAACAGAATAAATACAAGGGCAATAACGAGAAAAAGTCTTTGATTATCCATTAACGCGGGTTATGCTTAGCTTTAGCTTCAGGAACCAGGTCAACCCCCCCAGGATGCCAGGGGTGACAACGGAGTAGACGTTTACCAGCTAACCACAAGCCTTTGAGCGTACCGAATCGCTCGATCGCTTCCAAGGCATATTGTGAACAGCTCGGATAGAACCGACAATGATGACCCACCCAAGGGCTAAACAGCAAGCGGTAGAGTCGGATCAGGGTCAGTGGGATAATACGCATTTTCGGGTCACAGTCCGCCAGTGCCGGGTTAGTGATGACACTAACTCGGCATTGGAGCGGGTTACTAAATTAGCCCTGCCGATGACGACGATGTCCAAACCCGCCAACTCAAGCTGCTGATGCCGGAAATTTTCCCGGATCACTCGCTTGATGCGGTTACGCACTACAGCCGCACGGGCACAACGTCGTGAGATCGCCAACCCCAAACGGGCATAGGGCAAGCGGTTATCCCGATACAGCACGGCAAAGCAACCGTCAGTGGATTTCTTAGATCGTCTGAAGACTGATTCGAAATCCACCTTATCACGCAGACGCATCCGCTGCGGGAACGCTACCGAACCCACGCGATACGCTTACGGAGCCAGACGGGCACGTCCTTTAGCACGCCGCGCCTTAATGACGGCTCGACCACCCTTGGTTGCCATGCGGGCACGAAATCCGTGAGTACGCTTGCGGTGAATAGTGCTAGGTTGGTAGGTACGTTTCATGATGGTCTTGGCTTTCCCGTTCAAAAAAAAGACTTTCAAAAATACTGTGTCAAGCCTCAATTTGTCAAGCGATACGAAATTGCAGGCAGGTGGATAAGGATGCGCAAAGACTCTAGAATCGACAGCCCTAATTTAACTGAACGCAAGATCATGGAGAGGAACCCGTTAGTGGAGCACAGCCTATGGAAGTCTTGTTTACAACGACTGGAACGGGATCTGCCCGAGCAGCAGTTGAACACCTGGATCAGGCCGTTACATGCGGTTGAATCCGATAATTGCCTGATATTACTCGCACCCAATCGATTTGTGCTCGAATGGGTCAAAAAACACCATTTGCAGTCTATCCAAAAAGCCTTGTCTGATTTATCTCCCGATGCGGCAATCAAGGTGCAAATGGAGATTGGCAGCAACCGCTCGTCCGCATCCGCACGCTGTCAGAACAGGCCCACTCGGCGTAAGTCAGTGCCGGGCGATATTCCAGCCGAGGATGCACCGCAAAGTAGCAATTTGAATCCTGACTTCATCTTCGACAACTTCGTCGAGGGCAAGTCGAATCAAATGGCGCGAGCGGCTTGCCTACAAGTCAGTCAAAATCCTGGCAAGGCGTACAACCCGCTATGCCTTTATGGTGGCACCGGTCTGGGCAAAACCCATCTGATGCATGCGGTGGGCAACACCTTACGCTACCACAATCCCAAAGCACAGGTTTTATATCAACACTCGGAACACTTTGTGGCTAATATGGTGCGGGCGCTGCAACACAACAGCATCAATCGCTTTAAGCAGTATTATCGCAATTTAGACGCATTGCTGATTGATGATATTCAGTTTTTTGCCAAAAAAGAACGTTCTCAAGAGGAATTTTTCCATACCTTTAACAGCCTATTGGAAGGACATCAGCAGGTTATCCTCACCTGTGATCGCTACCCGCGTGAGGTGGGCGGAGTGGAGGAGCGGCTTAAATCCCGGTTCGGGTGGGGGCTGACCGTTGCCATCGAACCACCTGAGCTGGAAACGCGGGTGGCCATTTTAATGAAGAAAGCCCAACAGTCAGGTGTCGATCTTCCTGATGAGGTAGGTTTTTTCATCGCCCAGCGGATCCGTTCCAATGTTCGCGAGCTGGAAGGCGCTTTGCGCCGAGTTCAAGCGAATTCTCAGTTTACCGGACAGGCGATTACGCTAACTTTTACCAAGGAGGCGCTGAGCGATCTAATTAACCTGCATGACAAGTTGGTAACCATTGAAAACATAAAGAAAACAGTCGCTGACTATTACAAAATCCGTGTCACTGATCTGTGCTCTAACAGTCGGCTGCGGGCGTTTTCTCGACCACGTCAGATCGCTATGACTTTGGCTAAGGATTTAACCTCACACAGTCTGCCTGAAATCGGTGAAGCCTTCGGTGGACGAGATCACACAACGGTGCTGCATGCAAATCGCAAGATCAAAGAACTTCAGGCCAAAGATGAGACTGTTCGCGAGGATTTCAGCAAACTTATGCTCACATTGTCGACTTGAACAGCCTGTGGATAAAATTGTGGATAAGTAGGCCAAAACCTGTGGATAAGTCTGTGGATAAAATGTGGATAACTTTTTATCCACATTTTATCCACAGGATATCCACAGACTTATCCACAGGAAAAATCATCGCAATACTTTGATATTTTTTTATTATTAGATTTTATCCACAATTTACCCCTTCCCCTATAATAATAATCTTTTAAATATATAAAGAGCTTTATTATTGGGCCCACTGAAAACAGAGACTCACACTGATGAAACTGGAAACACAACGCGAAGATTTACTCGGGCTGTTGCAAAATGTCATCGGGGTTGTTGAACGCCGTCAAACACTGCCCATTCTGTCCAATGTGGTCGTCGAAGCTCGAGACAATCAACTCACCCTCACTGCCACCGACATGGAGGTTGAAATTTCAGCACAAGCTGAATTTAATATTATCGAACCGGGGCGCACGACACTTCCGGCCCGCAAGCTGTTTGACATCTTGCGGGCACTGCCTGCGGAAGCGTCGGTAGTATTAACGGTCGATGAATCAGACACTGAGGCGGCCTCAGGTAAAGCCCAGTTGCGAGCCGGACGCAGTCGGTTCGCTTTAGCCACTCTGCCGGCCGATGAAATGCCTACGTTAGACGAGTTCGTCAGCGACAGCGTAACGCACTTGTCACGCGGCGATTTACACACCCTGATAGAACGCAGCCACTTTGCCATGGCACAGCAGGATGTACGCTACTATCTCAACGGTTTATTGTTGGAAATCACAGCCGAGGGGCTGCGCGCCGTAGCCACTGACGGTCATCGCCTGGCCTTATGTGATATGCCGACCCATAATGCTGAATCTGATCAGGCTGATCAGAATAAAGTCATGGAGCGCCAAGTTATCGTGCCACGAAAAGGGGTTCAAGAATTGATGCGCTTGCTGGGCGATGACGACTCTCCGGTGAAACTGGCTTTCGGAACGCACCATATTCAAGTGGATCTGGGCTGTATTCGTTTTACTTCCAAGCTGATCGATGGACGTTTTCCGGACTACCAGCGGGCTATTCCACCCGAGGGCGAACAGTCGCTGGTTGCTGATCGACAATCGCTACGCGCCGCCCTCGCTCGAGTAGCAATTTTGGCCAATGAAAACCGAGGGGTACGACTTAATCTGGAGGATTGGCTATTACGGATCCAGGCCAATAATCCGGAACAGGAAGAAGCCATTGAAGAAGTGGAAATTAACTACGATGGCGGCAATCTGGAAATCGGCTTCAATGTCAGTTACCTATTAGATGCCTTAGGTGCCATTGACGAAGAACTGGTACAAATTTTCCTGCGGGACGCGACCAGCAGCTGCTTAATCCGTGCGGCTGAAGATGCGAGCAGCCGTTATGTGGTCAGTCCCATGCGGTTGTGAGCATCGATGCCTTTAGCCACGCTGGATATCATCGGGTTTCGTAATCTTGAACCGTTGGCGCTCGAGTGTTCCGCCGACCTGAATATCATCATCGGTGCTAATGCAGCGGGTAAAACCAGCTTTCTGGAGGCGATTTACTTTTTAAGCCGAGGACGCTCTTTCCGAACGCCCCGTATGCGCGATATGGTTCGCCACAACGAACGATCGCTGCGGATAGTTGCCAGGGTACAGGGTCGATCCGGATTGCGCCCTGTAGTGGCTGGTGTGGCTTATGACGGTATACGTTCCAATGCTCGTCTGGACGGCGAACCGGTGCGCAGCCTGGCGCAACTCACGTCATGCGTACCGGTGCTATTACTGAACCCTGATAGTCACCGCCTGCTCGATGATGGCCCACGGCAACGGCGGCGGTTTTTGGACTGGGGCCTGTTTCATGCCGAGGGAAGATTCTGGGATATCTGGCGGCGCTACCAAGCGGCGCTGCGCCAGCGCAACGCTGCTTTGCGTTCGGGGCAGCCACAGCGGCTATTGAGCGTCTGGGACGATGAATTAGTTACCGCAGCCGAACAGCTCGATGGGCTGCGCCAGGAATTTTGCCACGCTTTAGCACTGGAACTCCAGCCCCTGCTTGATGCGTTGTTGGGATTACAAAGTGTAAACATCGAGTATCAGCGTGGCTGGTCACGGGAACGGTCATTGGCGGAAATTTTACGCGATGAAATTATGGCAGATCGCCGTCAAGGTTATACGCGTCGTGGGCCACACCGAGCTGATTTTACAATATATATTGATGGTGAATCGGCTGATCGACGTTTGTCCAGGGGCCAACAGAAATTGCTGATTATTGCCCTGATCTTAACCCAGGCTCGCTTGTACCGATTGCGGCGCGATCATCCCTGCATCTTGCTCATTGATGATTTGCCTGCTGAGCTCGATTCTGACAGCCGTGCCCGGGTGATTACCTGCCTGGCGACCCAGTCAATTCAACTTTTCATTACTGCAATTAATGAGATGGCTCTGGATCTAGCCGTTTGGCCGGATTGCCGTCGGTTTCAAATCACGCATGGTCGTATTCAGGAAGTGTTACAATAATATTTTTGTTTACCCGGCTCGAATGCCGTGGAGTTCACGGAGCAAATCGATGGACGATGTCCCGACCTACAATTCATCTAATATTAAAGTACTCAAAGGGCTAGATGCGGTTCGCAAGCGCCCTGGAATGTACATCGGCGACACCGATGATGGCACCGGTCTGCATCATATGGTCTTTGAGGTGGTGGATAACTCCATCGACGAAGCTTTAGCCGGGCACTGCAAAGCAATCAAGGTCACGGTGCATACCGACGAGTCAATAACCGTCGTTGACGATGGTCGGGGTATCCCGGTCGATATGCATGAGGAAGGCCGCTCAGCAGCAGAAGTGATCATGACTGTGCTGCATGCCGGTGGCAAATTTGACGACAACTCCTACAAGGTTTCTGGCGGTTTGCACGGTGTTGGCGTCTCGGTGGTTAACGCGCTTTCAGAAAAACTGCATCTGCGGATTTGCCGTGACGGCAAAGAGTTTGAGCAGCACTACCGTGAAGGTAATCCCGTTTCTCCGTTGATAGCCATCGGCGATGCCGACCATACCGGAACCCAGATTCACTTCAAGCCCAGTACCGAGGTATTTACCAATATTGAATTTCATTATGATATTCTCGCTAAGCGGCTGCGTGAATTATCATTTCTAAACTCTGGTGTACATATTCACTTGTTGGATGAACGTACCGGTAAAAGCGATGTATTCGAATATCAGGGTGGGATTCGCGCTTTTGTTCAACATCTGAACCGTAATAAAACTCCGTTACATCCGGTCGTGTTCTACTGCAATACTGAACGTGATGGGCTGGTCGTCGAAGTGGCTTTGCAATGGAATGATTCCTACCAAGAAAATATTTTCTGCTATACCAACAATATCCCTCAACGTGACGGGGGGACTCACTTGGCCGGATTTCGCGGTGCGATGACCCGCACCTTGAACAATTACATGGATGCTGAAGGGATCATCAAAAAAACCAAGGTCAGCCCTATCGGCGATGACTCCCGTGAGGGTTTGACCGCTGTGCTGTCGGTCAAAATACCCGATCCAAAATTTTCCTCACAGACCAAGGATAAACTGGTCTCCAGTGAGGTTAAATCCGTTGTCGAGTCGGTACTGTCGGAAAAATTGCACGATTTCCTGTTAGAGCATCCCAGCGAGGCGCGGGCGATTACCAGCAAGATTGTCGAAGCAGCTCGGGCTCGGGAATCCGCCCGTCGAGCGCGGGAAATGACCCGGCGTAAAGGTGCTTTGGATATTGCGGGTCTCCCCGGTAAACTCGCTGATTGCCAAGAAAAAGACCCCGGCTTAAGCGAGTTGTTTATCGTTGAAGGAGACTCCGCTGGCGGCTCGGCTAAACAAGGCCGTGATCGCCGTTTCCAGGCCATATTGCCGCTGAAAGGCAAAATCCTCAATGTCGAACGGGCGCGTTTTGACAAAATGCTCGCTTCGGCTGAAGTAGGCACGCTGATCACCGCTTTGGGTACGAGTATCGGTAAGGATGAGTTTGACCCCGACAAGCTGCGTTATCATCGGGTGATTATCCTCACCGATGCGGATGTCGATGGCTCGCATATTCGTACTTTGCTGCTGACTTTTTTCTACCGGCAAATGCCTGAGCTGCTGGAACGCGGGCATATTTATATTGGTCAACCGCCGCTGTACAAGGTCAAGCGGGGCAAGCAGGAGTATTATCTCAAAGATGATGCCGAACGAGCCGCTTCGCTACTGGCCAGCGGCCTGGATGGGGCCAGCCTGATCCCCGAAGCCGATGCGCCACCGCTGTCGGCCACAGCACTGGAGACGCTGACCCGCCAGTATATGGTCATCACCCAGATGATCCAGCGCTTAGGTCAGCGCTATAATCGTACTGTGCTTGAGCAGATCATCCACCTGCCGCGCTTGGAACGCGAACAGTTCAACGATGCATCCTCCTTGGAGGACTGGGGCGAGACACTCGCCGCTCAGCTCAATGGCCGCAATGGGGATCGCTCTAAGTACCGTGTACATATTGAATCCCGCGATGACCGTGCCAGTCACCTGCTGGTGGTGACGTGCCGGACCCACAGTCTGGATCATGAAACCCGTTTAGGGCGGGAATTTTTTGATTCTCCAGAATATCAAAAAATTACCGATCTAGGACTGCAGTTGCAAGGTTTGTTGGGTGAGGGTGCCGAAATTCAGCGGGCGAGTCGTAGTCAGCCGATCAGCAGTTTCCAGGCAGCCGTGGAATGGCTGCTGAATGAGGCCCAGCGGGGGCTGAGCATTCAACGTTACAAGGGGCTGGGCGAGATGAACCCCGATCAGCTTTGGGATACCACCATGAACCCAGAAACCCGCCGTCTGCTCAAGGTGCGCATTGAAGATGCGATTGCCGCTGACGAGGTGTTTACCACCTTGATGGGAGATCAGGTGGAACCACGGCGTGATTTCATTGAGCGTAATGCATTGCAGGTCAGTAACCTCGATATTTAATCATTAACTCATGCGGAGTCGCCAAACGGCCCATGAGCTGCGCATTATCGGTGGCCGGTGGCGCAGTCGACGCTTGCCCTTACCCGCCGCCCCCGGTTTGCGCCCTACTCCGAACCGGGTGCGTGAGACGCTGTTCAATTGGCTGGCACCCACCATCAGCGGGGCCCGCTGTCTGGATTTATTTGCCGGCAGTGGTGCCCTGGGCCTGGAAGCGCTATCTCGTGGAGCCGCTGAGGTGGTATTTATCGAACATGACCGCCGAGTCGTCAAAACCCTGCAGGATAATTTACGCGTTCTGCATGCGACGGCCGAAGTTCATCATAGCGAGGCGCTAAGCTGGTTAGCGGCACAGGGTGATCGTGGCTTACAGCGATTCGACATTGTGCTGCTTGATCCGCCTTTCGGACGCGACTTACTGACTTCAGCCTGTCAACACTTGGTGCAAAACGGTTGGCCATCCGTGTCGGGGGGACAGGTTTACTTAGAGTCGGAACGGGAGTGGTGTTTACAGTTACCAAGCCATTGGGTGGTTTTGCGTGAAAAACATGCAGGCGCAGTTGCTTATCGTCTAGTTCAGGCGGCTGATTCATAACTCATTGCCGCCACTATCTGAATCTTGAGCTGACAAGCTGTCATAATGGCCACATAGCAACTTGCGAGGTGATAGCATGCAATGGGCGGCCGCCTTGGCCGACGATGCGCAGCTTGATATTGCGCTAGAGCGCGCCGGTGACGAAATCTGGACTCAGCTTGACCAGCAGAATCCTGATCTGCTGCTGGCCTTCGTTTCGGCACGCTATCCGCAACCGCCGAGCTTGCTGAGTGCGTTGCTGCAGCAGCAGTTTAGCGACACTCTGGTGCTGGGTTGTGCGGCTGCCGGCGTCTTAGGTTCTGGTCGCGAACTGGAACAACAGCCGGCAGTGGTATTGGTTGCCGCTTGCCTGCCAGGGGTAAACTTGACACCGTTTCAATTGGACTCAGCGGATTTGCCTGACCTCGAGGCACCGGCTGAAGATTGGGAGCGGTTGATCGGTTGTGCGGCTCGCCATCAGCCGCAGTTCTTGCTATTAGCTGATGCCCGCTCATTCGATCCCGAGCCCTTATTGACCGGTTTGGATCTGAGTTATCCTGAATCGAAAAAGCTGGGGGCTTTAGTCGGTGGCAAGAGTGGGGCGCTGTATTTGAACGATGCGATTTACCACTCCGGCCTGATCGGGGTGGCCCTGGAGGGTAATGTGCGCCTGGATACCGTGGTTGCTCAAGGTTGTCGTCCGATCGGTCAACCGCTGTTTGTCACGGCGATTGACCATAACCGCATTCTGAGTTTGGATGGCCAACCCCCCCCGGATGTATTGCGTGCGCTGTATCGAACCCTGCCCCCCGCCGATCAGTCATTGTTCCGCGATCATTTACTGATCGGATTAGCATTGGATACTGCAATGCAGTATCGACAAGGTGATTTTTTGGTGCGTAACTTGCTGGGTATTGATGGCGACAGTGGCGCGTTGCTGATTAATGCATTGCCGCCATGCAACAGCGTGGTGCAGTTCCAGGTACGTGACTCAAGGGCGGCCGTTGAGGAATTAGAACAACTGTTGGAGGTGGCGGGTACCGATCCGACACCCGCCGGTGCGCTGTTGTTTTCCTGTCTAGGGCGTGGTCAGGATTTATACGGTGAACCGGATCATGACAGTCGGGTATTTGCCCGCCATTTTGGCGTTGTACCTCTGGGCGGTTTATTCGCCTATGGTGAGATCGGCCCACTGAGCGGTACGACGTTTGTGCACAGCTTTACCAGTGCTTTTGGGTTGTTTCGCCCGGAAAAATAAATGTATGCCTTTATTAACAGTTGATAATTTGTGTTACAGCATCGGAGCACGCTCCCTGCTGGCTAACGCAGGATTCAGTATTGAAACCGGTGAGCGCATCTGTTTGCTGGGGCGTAACGGTGAGGGCAAATCAACCTTGCTCAAGCTGTTGGCCGGTTTGTTGC
>SKOM01000158.1 GCA_007120095.1 Candidatus Competibacteraceae bacterium
CATTGCGGTGATTTGTTCGGTGCAAGGCACCCCGATTTCGTTCGTCGCGGCAGTGACAGCGCTGGTGCTGATTGGTGCCTGGATTATCGACCACCCACGTATTCTAAGCTCGGTCGATGGTATCAAGATCACCCTCGACAAGATCGATGCTCATGCTTTGTCCGATCCCAGCATCATGCGCGCCGAACTCTCCGAGCGACTTGGTGTTGAAGTGATGTCGTACCAGATCATGGCTCTGGACTATATTAACGATATGGCTCGCATCAATGTGTTCTACCGCAAGCGCTAATAGATTGAGCATGACTGCGAACTATAACCTCAAAAACTGGTTGTATCGGCCATTTGCTCCGATATCGCTCGCTGCTCTGAATGCCAAGGCGTCGATGCTGGAGCGATTCGATAACAAATACATTGTTCGCCAGAGCGTGTTGCATCACGCTCTGCCCAAACTCGCCGAACATTTCGATATTCTGGAAATCAATGGTCAACGCAGCTTCACTTACGAGACCTGCTGTTTCGATAATGCTGATTATCGAAGCTATTTCGATCATCATCAGGAGCGTCGGCGACGCTTCAAGGTGCGCTTGCGTAAATACACCGACGCACAGTTGTGCTTTGTTGAAGTGAAGCTCAAAGGCAAACGTGGTATTACGGTCAAGAAACGGCTCGACCATGCAGTGGAGAAATACCGGGTGCTCGATACGCTTGCGTACCGACATATTGATCAATCCTATCAGGAACTTTACGGGGAAGCCTTTCATTATACACTTAGACTGACTATTGAGATGTGCTATCAGCGCATCACGCTGGTCGCTAAACAAGGTGGAGAACGTGCGACGATCGATAGCAACCTCCAGTTCAGCGCTGGACATAGATCAATAGCGGTCGATCCAGATGCGTTCATCGTCGAAACGAAATCGGCTAAGGGCAACGGTATTGCCGACAAGGTTTTTCGCTCGCTGCACCAGCATCCTACCAAACGGTGTTCGAAGTACTGCATCGCCATGGCGTCGCTCCGGGTAGTTGATCGTCATAATAAGTTCCTGCCCGCACTGCGCAAGCTCAATCTCGTTCCCAATCGGTCTGAGCTATTAAGCTGGAGTATAAGTGGATAATAGATAACGTATAATCGAGCCATGCCCGCGATTGCTTACTTTAAGACGGGTTGTGAAGCGTGGCTCCGACGGCAGGCTATTCGCAACAGCGGTTACCATGATAGATATAGCCATTCGCTCTGTTTTCCAGACATGAAATAGTCATTCGCTCTGATAATCGTGGTGTAGGGGCGGTTCGCGAACCGCCCCTACCGCCTATGTTCCATTTGTTGCCATTTATGCAGGCACTGTTTCAATGTTCGGATATTTCATTAAACGGCTATAGAGGAAGTGCTGTGAACGAATCAACTCAGGATGCCCCCGTGGCGGGTCAGCATGTCCGAGTGGTCGCCCCGGCTTACCGGCTGGATAGCGCACTGATTGACCAAGGGGTAGCCGCTGTGCAGGCGCTGGGTTTTACGGTCAGCGTCGATCCGCGCTGTTATGAATCCTACGGTAAATTGGCCGGCGATGATGCCTGCCGAGCGGCGGTGTTGATGGCGGCGTTTGCCGATCCGCAGGTGGATGTGATTTTAACGCTGCGCGGTGGTTATGGCTGCACCCGGCTGTTACCGTATTTAGATTACGCTGGCATTGCGGCTCACCCTAAACCCTTGATCGGTTACAGTGATGTGACCGCGTTGCTGTTAGCCTTACAGCCTTTAATTGGCCGTCAAGCCATTCATGGGCCGTGTCTGGAAAGCTTCGCCCGTGGTCTGCATGCGCAGGATACCGCAGCGCTGTTGGCGCTGCTGGCCGGGGATAACAACACTTACAATACGCTTTTGAACAGGGTGGTTGCCGACTGTCGCCGAGTGCGCAACGGTACGGCCAGCGGGCCGTTAATCGGCGGTAATTTATCCTTGTTGGCCAGCCTTATCGGTACTGCGCAGGATTACACCACAGCGGGCTGCTGGTTATTTCTGGAAGATTGGCAGGAGCCACATTACCGGATTGATCGTCTGATCACCCAGTTGCAGGCCAGCGGGCGTTTGTCTGCCATTGCCGGTTTGATTATCGGTGATTTTCAGCGCATCAGCCGAATCGGTGAGGATTTACCGCTGAGCTTGGAACAGGGTTTATTGGCACAACTGCCGGACTCCATTCCCGTATTGGCTGATTTTCCACTCGGCCATGCCGGGCGACAATGGCCTCTGCCGCTGGGTGTACCGCTGTATTTGGATGCGCAGGGGGTGTATTGTAGGTGGACAACTTAACGCAACCCAAAAGCCGATGGGTTAATCTCGGTTAAGAAACAACGATTATAAAATGAGAAGGGGGCTGGTTAGCCCCCTTCACCGCTTGCCATTGCCGTGCTTCGCGCCGTATCTGCTGTTTCTGCTTATGGCGCTCACCGGAGCGTGATTTGATGTGGCAACCGCCTTTACCTAACACCGGTGCACGGGCCACAGGATTACGTAGTTTAGCC
>SKOM01000182.1 GCA_007120095.1 Candidatus Competibacteraceae bacterium
AGACAGTGAAATCAGAGGAATGTGCTATTGAAATTTGAATGGGACAACACAAAGGCAATTTCAAATGTGCAGAAGCATGGACTCAAGCAGACGCCCATAACCTCGCGCCGCTTAGCCCATTTGTTACGTTTAAAGTTTGAGACTCATGAATATCCGAGAAGCCACACGAGAAGACTTCGACCAAGTTTGGCCAATATTCCGCGAGATTGCTGTGGCCGGCGAGACCTACGCATACCCGATAGATATCACCAAGGATGAGGCACAGAAGCTTTGGATGGATGTCCCAAGAAAGACCTATGTCTGCGAGGAGGATGGGAAGATCCTCGGCACGTACTACATCAAGACCAACCACGCAGGCCCCGGCGACCATGTCTGCAACTGCGGCTACATGGTTTCATCTGCGGCCAGGGGACGTGGTCTAGCCACTGCTATGTGCGAGCACTCTCAGAAGATTGCTAGAAAGCTCGGATACAAGGCAATGCAGTACAATTTAGTAGTGTCCAGCAATGAAGGTGCAGTAAGGCTCTGGAACAACCTGGGCTTCGCCACCGTCGGTCGATTGCCCAAAGCCTTTCATCATCCTTCCAAAGGCCACGTCGATGCCTTGGTTATGTATAAGTGGTTGGAAACATAACAAGGCCATGGAGCTGACCGGTAAAAGCGCTGCGCACTTTCCCTGGCGGCTATGGCTCGCGTTATGCGTACTATGATATACCGTGCCTTGAGTGTTGCCGACAGCCACAAACGGGTTAATTATAAAGCGTTACCACCTTTAGAAATTTATGCGATAAGGAACAACCGCAGCATGACAAGCGCACAACAACGCAGCGCCCTGCAACGCCAGATCTGGGTCATTGCCAACGATGTCCGTGGCATCGTGGACGGCTGGGACTTCAAGCATTATGTACTGGGCACCCTGTTCTACCGCTTTATCAGCGAAAATTTCGCCAGCTATATCGAAGCCCAGCTCAATGCCGAACTGAAAACCACCGTGGCCAGAATTGACCAGTTGCGTGCGGATATTGATGCGATTGTGGCGGAAATCGAAGGGAATGAGACAAATTTTTCATACATCAAATGGTAACAGATGACTCTGGAAAACAAGCTCAACATCACGGATCAAATAGAACTTGCCAAGCTGGAAGAAAAACTCAGCAAGCAAAAAGCCCGACAGCTTTTTGATTCGGGTGATATGAAAAAGGTGGACGTCGGCACCTTTGCCGGGCTAGCGTTTATCCATGCTTATTTGTTTGCTGATCTTTATGACTTTGCTGGCAAAATCCGCGATGTCAATCTCGCGAAGGGCAACTTTCGCTTCGCGCCGCTGATGTATCTGGAAGTCGCGCTGAACAACATCGATGCTATGCCGCAAGGCACGTTTGATGAAATCATCGAAAAATATGTCGAGATGAACATCGCCCATCCTTTTCGTGAAGGCAATGGACGCGCCATGCGCATCTGGCTGGATCTAATGCTGAAACAAGAGCTTCAGCAGGTGGTGGATTGGAACCAAGTCGATAAAGAAGAGTACCTTTCTGCCATGCAGCGCAGCCCAGTGAAAGACTTGGAGATCAAACATCTGCTGAAACAAGCCCTAACCGATAAAATTGATGACCGCGCCCTGTTTATGAAGGGTATTGATGTCAGCTATTTTTATGAGGGCTATAGCCAATTCAGGACAGAGGAGTTGTAGTCGTGGGTAATGTGAGTTTTATGGAAAGGCTACTGGATGGGGTTGTGGTGGAGTGGAAGGCGTTGGGGGATGTGACAGAGTATTCACCGACGAGAATTGATGCCGCTCTGCTTGATGAAACTTCCTTCGTTGGTGTGGACAATCTTGTCGCAGATGGGGTTCCGCTTTACTGGCAAACGCCAGCGCGAGCTGCGTCAGGTTGATCTGTTTGAGCCGCAACAGCGCCAGCAACATCCCCACAAAACCATCCAAGCGGCTCTTGTGCCAACCCAGATGGACTTTTAGAATGGATCGTAGCCCGTCGCTCAATTCCACCTTCTCTCCTTCTTAGTCGTGGGTAGAGGGCAACAGGGGAACTGATCAGCGACGGGTTTTCAAGTTTTTTAAAACAAAAAATACTAAATCAATCGGTTATGATTCTTGTCGTGTACAGAGGTACAGAGGTCAGTAATATCTAAGACATATCTGAGAGATGAGGCTTAAGTTGGCGCGTATGCACCCCAACCCTCTCCCAAAGGGAGAGGGAGCTTAAGCCAGAGGGGTCTGAACGCTTACACCTTGAGATGGTATTTTTTATCCACTTCTTTAATGGCAAAGTTGCAGATCAAACCAATGAACAGCAATCCGGCCATTATGTACATTGTGATGGAATAAGCCTGCTCTGGGGGAATGCCTGCATTTAATTGCGCTTGACGCATATAGTTTATAAGCACCGGCCCTAAAACACCGGCTGTTGAAAATGCGGTAAGTAGGCGACCGTGAATGGCACCGACTTCAAATGTCCCGAATAAATCGCGTAAATAAGCCGGGATTGTGGCAAATCCACCACCGTACATGGTCATAATGATGGCAAATGCGGCAATAAAAAATGTGACTGTTTCAAAGCTTCCGAATGTGGGAACTAAGGCATACAGTATAAATCCTAAACCAAAACAAATACCATAAACCGTTTTTCGACCGATTTTATCAGATAAAGAAGACCACAAAAAACGCCCAACGAGATTAAAGAAACTCAGCAGAGCCACAAATAAAGCAGCGGATTCAACCGTAATTCTTTCCGGGAACATCTCCTGAATCATGGGAGACGCTTGTCCTAATACCGCAATTCCGGCGGTGACATTGACGCACAGCATAACCCATAGTAACCAAAATTGTTTGGTTTTAATGGCCGTATCGGCATCCACATGATTTTGTGTAATCATCTTTCCGGCATTATTTGCAGGGACATAACCTTCAGGTTTCCAACCATCGGGTGGGAGTCGCACTAATAACACCCCAATCATCATTAAACAAAAATAGATAGCCCCCATTACCAGCATTGATTCCCATACACCAACGGAAGCTTCCGAACTGAAATGCCCAATAAGGGTTACGCCCAGTGGTGAGCCAAGCATAGCGCCACCACCAAATCCCATGATGGCCATGCCGGTGGCCATACCAGGTCGATCAGGAAACCATTTAATCAGGGTTGGGACTGGAGATATATAGCCAATTCCGAGTCCAATGCCACCTAACACTCCATATCCCAAGTAAACCAGCCAAATATTATGCAGATACACGCCCAGTGAGGAGACGAAAAACCCACCACTGAAACATAAAGCCGAGACAAACATAGCTTTACGAGGACCTGCACGTTCCAACCATTTTCCAAACAAAGCGGCTGAAAGTCCTAAAAAAACAACAGCTATGGAAAATATCCAGCCAATAGTGGTGAGCGGCCAATCACTAGGATCGGAGTGTGTGACTCCAATGATGCGTGAAAGCGGCAAGTTAAATACACTAAAAGCATAGACTTGCCCAATTGCCAGGTGTATAGCCAGTGCCGCAGGGGGAATAAGCCAACGGTTATGTCCGGGTTTGGCTATAGAATGGGCTTTATCAAGAAATGCCAACATGGGATTCCTATACCCTGCTTAACGCTTGTTTGGCCGATTCAATCTGCTCCCTATCCGGTTCAGGCGTGTGTTCCAGCTTGTAGTCCAGCCCAAGTGCTTTCCACTTGTAGCATCCCATATTGTGGAAAGGTAACACGTCTATCCGCTCAATATTGTTCATTGGCCTAATGAAATCGGCAAGCTCAGCCAAATCATCCGTTTGGTTGGTGTAACCGGGAACAAGCACATAACGCAGCCAAACGGGTTTATTGAGATCAGCAAGGCGTTGTGCAAAATCCAGAGTGGCTTGCAGGTCAACACCGGTTAATACTTTATACTTGCTAGGTTTGATTTGCTTGATATCCAGCAACACCAAATCGGTTAGCTCAAGCAGTGTGTCATCGGCACGACGCCCAGGATAACCTGAGGTGTCTAAAGCCGTGTGCAAACCCATGTGTTTGCATCCTGCAAAGATTGCCTTGACAAAATTGGGCTGACTCAACGGTTCACCTCCAGAGAGGGTGACGCCCCCTCCGGAGGTTTTTAGAAAGTTGGCATTGCGGGCAATGTGTTTCAACTCGGTGAACGCATCGGTCTGCGTGCCACATTTAAACGTGCGTGCGTCCGGATTATGGCAATACAAGCACGCAAGCGGGCAGCCCTGTAGGAAAATGACCCGACGCACACCCGGACCATCCAGCGTTCCGGCTGATTCTACCGAGTGGATATGACCTGTTACATTGTCCATAACGATCAAGCGTGATGGAAGGTTCTTGAAATAACATCCATCTGCTGTTCACGGGTCAGTTTATTGAAGTTGACCGCATACCCGGAAACCCGAATGGTTAACTGGGGGTATTTCTCAGGATGCTCCATCGCTTCAATCAAGGTTTCACGATCAAACACATTGACGTTGATGTGGTGTCCACCCTCATTGAAATAGGCATCTAACATGCCGGTCAGGTTGGTCGTGCGGTCTTGTGTCGTTCTTCCAAGCGCTTTTGGCACGATTGAGAATGTATAGGAGATGCCGTCCTGAGCGTACTCATACGGCAGTTTCGAGACTGACATCATACTTGCACCGGCTCCATTTTTATCACGGCCATGCATGGGATTAGCGCCTGGTGCAAATGGCTCGCCGCGTTTGCGTCCATCAGGGGTATCCCCGGTCATTTTACCGTACACCACATTTGACGTGATGGTCAGAACGGATTGTGTGGGCACCGCATTCCGGTAAGTCGGTTGTTTAGCCAGCTTGTTCATGAACACTTTGACCAAATTACGCGCTATGTCATCGACACGATCATCGTCATTGCCAAATGTTGGGAAGTCGCCTTCGGTTTCGAAAGCGACCACTATTCCACGCTCATCCCTGACAGGCTTAACGTTAGCGTACTTAATGGCACTTAGGGAGTCAGCCACGACGGAAAGTCCGGCTATTCCAGACGCCATAGTACGCAGCACATCCCGATCATGCAGGGCCATTTCAAGCTGCTCGTAGTAATATTTATCATGCATATAATGAATAATGTTGAGCGAATTCATATACACATTGGCCAGCCAGTCCATCATGAGATCAAAGCGTTTCATGACCTCATCATATGAGAGGACTTCATCGGCAATGGGTTGAATCATCGGAGCGACTTGTTCACCGGAGATTTCGTCCCTGCCCCCATTAATCGCATAGAGTAACGTTTTGGCCAGGTTAGCCCGTGCTCCGAAAAACTGCATTTGCTTGCCGATTCTCATTGCAGAGACACAGCAGGCAATGCCGTAATCGTCACCCCAGTAAGGTCTCATCACATCGTCATTTTCATACTGTATGGATGAGGTTCTGATGGACGCATCAGCGCAGAATCGTTTGAAGCCTTCAGGGAGACGGTTTGACCATAGCACCGTGAGGTTTGGCTCTGGTGCCGGGCCAAGATTGAGCAAGGTTTGCAGGAAACGAAAAGAGGACTGGGTCACCAAGGTTCTGCCATCAGTCCCCATCCCGCCAATGGCTTCAGTAACCCAAGTGGGATCACCTGAAAACAATTGGTTATACTGAGGCGGACGCATAAAGCGAATCATGCGCAACTTGACCACCAGATGATCGATCAGCTCCTGAGCGTCCACCTCAGTGAGTCTGCCTTCATCAATATCACGCTGAATATAAATATCCAGGAAAGTGGACACCCGCCCGAGAGACATGGCCGCTCCATTTTGCTCTTTCACTGCGGCTAAATAAGCAAAATACAGCCATTGCATGGCTTCTTGAGAGGTTTCAGCCGGATTAGTGATATCATAGCCATAAGAGGCGGCCATTTCTTGGAGTTCGTGCAGAGCGCGGATTTGTTCACTGAGTTCTTCGCGCAGTCGCACGACGTGCTCATTGATAGAGTCCACGTCAAGCGATTCAAGCTGCTCTACTTTATCTTCAATTAAACGGTTAATGCCATAAAGTGGAACTCGACGATAATCTCCGATGATTCGTCCTCGGGCATACGAGTCGGGTAAGCCCGTGATTATTCCAGAAGAACGCGCTTTTTTGATTTCTGCAGTATACGCATCAAAAACGCCTTCATTATGGGTTTTACGCAGTGCCTTAAAGGCTTTTTGTGTCGCCTCTGAGAAACTAAAACCGTTACTTTTAAGCGCGGTTTCGGCCATCCTAACCCCACCAAACGGCATCAGTGCCCGTTTAAGGGGTTTATCGGTTTGCAGACCGACGATGAGCTCTAAGTCTTGATCGACATACCCAGGGGCATGCGTTGTGATGCCTGACACAACGTCCGTATCGGCATCCAGCACGCCTTTCTGCTGCTCCTCTTGCATCAGGGTCAACACTTGCTGCCATAACCGGCGAGTTCTATCGGTTGGACTTTCCAGAAAGTCTTGATCACCTGTATAAGGCATGTAGTTTTTCTGAATAAAGTCACGAACATTTACTTCCTGATTCCAAATTCCTTTTTTAAATTTCCGGTAACAGCTCGGCGCATCTTCGTTTAGAAAAGCAAGATCCACACTGCCTGTTTCGATGTCTATTTTCATGTTTTTCACCATTTTGGGGCGACAGGATAGGAAACGTTCACACCCCTTACCTTAAACACCCGCTCCTTATGGGAGAGCGCGTTGGGCTAAGGGGTTTAGAATCAACAAGAGCATTACAAAGATTAGACAAAACGCTGTTTATTTAAACAAACTCTCGTATCCAAATGCGGGATAGACAATACCATCGATCCAGAATAGGTTACATTGAGCAACGCTGGGATGACTTGATCTAACATGATCACTCCTCCAGTTTTTCGTGGTTACGCTGTAACCGTTGAGCTCACTTACTTTCACATAGCCTTATTTTGACAGAGTTGTGTTACAGCAATTTGTCGGTAGCGATCAGCCGTATTCCGCCAGTCTATGGCGGAATGACGGCATGGATTAACGCGGGTTAGTCACATCCAAGGGCATACACCGACACCGGCAAGGCGGTCAGCAGGGTTTCGACACGAGCAGTGGCCTCACAGGGCTGGACTTGATCGGTGATTACCTCACGCCACTGCCGACTCTGCCAGCCCTCGGGCAACACGATATGAGTATCCTCCCAGTCGCGCAGTAATAATTCATCGGGATCGGCCAGTAAGGGCCGTACTAACCGTGGCACAATACTCAAAGGATTCGCGTCTCTGATATGCTGGCGTGCTGGGAATAGAGCATTGGTATCCGTTCCGCAAGGGGGGGGGTGAACGGTTACAATTGAACCCATTATGTCAGTCACCGGCGAGGAATCAGCCGATGTAGACATCTCCGGCCGGGTAGCGCACGCGCGGCAAGGTACGCGTGGCCAGAAACAGACCCAGTGCCAGCGGCCCTACCCGGCCGAGGAACATCAACAGCATTAGTGCGATCTGACCGGGCAGATCCAGACTAGCGGTCACGCCTCGCGACAGCCCGACCGTGCCGAAAGCCGAGATCGCCTCGAACAGAAAATCCAGGAACTCTCCCTGGTTGGTCAGCACGATGCCGAACACGCCCAGGGCGACGACCATCAGCGCCAGGAAGCTCAGCACCCATAACCTCATGACCTGAGCGTGGGCCAGGGTGTGCCCGAAGATATCAAGCTCAGCGTGCTTTCGAACGAAAGCAACGACCGCCAGCAATAAAACGATCAGCGTGGTCAGCTTGATGCCGCCGGCCGTTGAGGTACTGCCAGCGCCGACAAACATCAGACCCATCAACAACACCGACGTGGCGTCGTGTAGACCGGCAATGTCGATCGTGTTGAAGCCGGCGGTACGCGTGGTGACAGCCTGAAACCAGGCTGCCATCAGCCGATCTGCCCAGCTGCTGAACTGACCGAGGGTCTCGGGGTTGGTCCATTCCAGGGCGGCGATCAGCAAGACACTGACCGGAATGATCACCGCCGTTCCTGCCAGCATGAGCCGGGTATGCAGCGAAAAACCACGCCAGCGGCCCTGCCGATAGACGTCTGCGATAACGCTGAAGCCCAAACCACCAATAAGAATCAGCAGCGGAACGGCCATGTTCATCAGCGGATGAGTCGCCCAGCGCGACAGACTGTCGGGAAACAGACCAAAACCCGCATTGTTGAACGCAGAAACGGCATGGAACAGCGACTGCCAAAGCCCCTCTCGCCATCCGAATTCGGGCACGAAGATAAATGCCAGGACAATCGTACCGACGAGTTCGCAGGCAACGACAACGCGAAAAATGACCGAGACCAGCCACAACAGGTGCGCAAGAGAGGTCTGGTTGAGTTCGTGACGCAGGTAGACGCGGCCCTGCAAACCGACCGACTGTCCCAGCATGGCCAGGATCAGCACGGCAAAGGTCATGATCCCCAAGCCGCCGAGCTGGATCAGTGCAAGGATCACAGCTTGGCCCAAGAAGGTAAAGGCACTGCCGGTATCGACCACCATCAGGCCAGTCACCGTGACGGCAGAAACGGCGGTAAAGATCGCTTCCGACCAGGCCAGCGGCTGAGTTGCTGCCGCCGGTAGCATCAGCAAGCCGGCACCTGAGGCAATGAGCAATGCGTAAACCATCATCAACACCAGCGGCGGCGGCAGACCGATGGTGTGATCGCGAATGGCCATCTGCGGGCCGACAGGCATGATGGGGGTAATCAGATACTGTCGGTGAATTCGAGCAAGCTTCTGCGATGACCCAGCAGCAACAGCTTGTCATCCTCGCGCAGCCGCAGTTCATTTTCGTTGGCCGAGACATACTCCGAACCCCGCACGATCCCGAGACAGCGGATTTTGAAGCGCTTACCCAGCTTCAGCTCAGCCAATAGATGATCCTCCAGCTTTTCCGGCACTGCGAAATCGACCACGTGGGTTTCTTCACCGACCCGGATATAGTCCCGAACCAGAGGATTGTGCAACATCTGAGCAAGATGCTGGGCCACTTCCTGCTCGGGATGGATAACGCGATCAACCTCAAGCCGCTTGAGGATCTCGTCATGCACAGCGTTGACCGCTTTTGCCCACACCTTGGGGACACCCAGCAACTTGACATTCATGGCCGCCAGGATGTTGGCTTCCAGGTTCTTGATCGCGATGACTGCAACATCGTACTGATCGACGCCGACTTCGCGCAGGGCCTCGGCGTCGCGGGCGTCGAGAATAACAGCTTCGTTCAAGGCTTCGGCAATGTCGCTGACGCTGCGCTCGTCTGTGCAGATGCCCAGGACGTGGTTACCGAAACTGGCCAATTCTCGGGCCACCGTGCTGCCCAGGATGTCCAGGCCGATGACGACGAACTTTCTTTTCTTGTGTCCCATGTGTACCTCCCTGAAAAACGAATGGTCGGCGTCTGCTGCTGCAAGGGCTGACAGCATAGCCGATCCGGCGATCCCCGATTTCGAACCGGAATCAGCCAGCCCGGCCCAGCTGAATAACGGGGGCGAAAAAGGTCACCAGGATGAAACCCGCCACGGCCAGTTAGATGGTAGTGCGCAGCGGACACTAACACAGGGTGTTCCAGAATGACGGCATGGATTAACGCGATTTACCCAATCCTATCAGCTTATTAGATATAGGGGTAATTGTGTAGCGCAGAATAGCGTTTAATCCTGCAACCTATACACTGCCACAGGCAAGGCGGCCAGCAGGGTTTCGACACGAGCAGTGGCCTCACAGGGCTGGACTTGATCGGTGATCACCTCACGCCACTGCCGACCCTGCCAGCCCTCGGGCAACACGATATGAGTATCCTCCCAGTCGCGCAGTAATAATTCATCGGGATC
>SKOM01000264.1 GCA_007120095.1 Candidatus Competibacteraceae bacterium
CCGATATCCAGCATCACTGCCGCTCCCCAGCGACCGGCGACCACCAGAATGGTTTTACCCTGGGGAATGTTCACGGGTGCTCCCGTCGGCCCCATTAACACCACCGGATCACCCGGCTGAAGTCGATTAACCAGTTTTGGCCCTGTACCCCATTGCAATACCAGCAATCGAATCTTGTCGTCTTGCACCCCCGCGCCGCTGACGGTTAATAACGGCACTTGCAGGCGGGTACCCGCCACCAGGGGGCTAGTGGCCTCATAGGTTTGCAGCCGGAAAAACTGCCCAGGGCGGAAGCGTCGCGCTGCCAGCGGGGCTTTAACCCACAATTCGGTCATGGCGGGATTGCTGCGGTTGACCTCGGCGATTGTGGCCTCCAACTGCTCATTCAGGGTTGCGCGAAACTGCGGATAATCCGCTGTATTGGCCGGTGGTAACTCATCGAGGGCGGCGAGAATCTGCCGATAACTGCGTTTGCTGGAGGCGATGGCCTTGACCACACTGCCATTAAACACCGGATGGGTATCACCGACAAAGCTGACCAGGCGACCCTGATTTTGATACGAGGTAAACGGGCCAAATTCGGGTAGCTTACAGTGCTCCACCGTGCGCACCGGCTGCAATAGCTCGTCTTGCTGAATATGCGGCAGGAAGTTCTTACCATCGAGTTCAAAACTGCCGGGATGCTCTTTCTCATAAATGATATTGGGCACGGTACCGGCGGCGACAAAAATCGACCGGGCGGGCAGGGTATGCTGTTCTTTAGTCGCCAACCAGCGGCCCTCCTGCCAGACCATGCGCCGACAGACTAAGGCCGCCACATGCTGATACTCATCCAGCGTCGCCTGGATCGGATCTAGCCCTTCGGCATAATAAATGCCCTCCTGCATGGCTTTGCTGACTTCTTCGTGATTGCGCATATAGGCCGGTGAGGCGTTCAAGCCCTTGCGGTAGGCCAAAGTCACTCCGCCCCAGGCCCGCAGCAGGGGGATAAAATTCGGCGCTTCGCCCACGGCAGCGGCACGCTGACGCTCGGCGCGCACGGCTCGTCCATGGTCAAGAAATTCCCTGAGAATGCCCTGATCTTCTTCACTTAACCGCTGATGCAACACCCCCTCGCCATAATGAGCGCTGAGGAGTTCATAGCGGTGCAGGGTTTTTTCCACCTGCTTGATGTAGTGCGCTTGGACTTCGGTGGCGGTGTCAATGCCGGTCAGCCCACCGCCGATCACCACGGCGGGCAGACGCAGTTGCAGATTGGCCAGGCTCGATTGTTTGCCCGCCCCGGTAAGCTGCAAGGCCATGAGAAAATCATTGGCCTGGCGCATACCCCGCGCTAACGAATGGCCGATATTCACCACGCGCGGATAACCGGCACCGGTGGCGAGACACACATGGTCAAACCCCAGCGCCCAGGCATCGTCCAGGGTCAGTGTACCGCCCCAGCGCACGCCGCCAAAAACCTGGAAATGCTGCCGCCGTGCCAAGGTTAAATAAATCAATTTAAGAAAATTCTTATCCCAGCGCACGGTAATGCCGTACTCAGCCACCCCGCCGAACCCGTAGAGCAGGCGTTCGTCCAGCGGCTCTTGCAGTTGCGCCCAGTCATAAACGGGTTGCTCCAGCAGTTCCGGCGGCAGGGGTTCGATTTTCAAACCATCGATGCCGACCACCGCACACCCGGCCAGGGTTAAATAATGCGCCATGGTAAACCCTGCCGGCCCCATACCGACAATCAATACCTTGCGACCGTTATAGGCGTGCAGCCGATAGTGTTCACGGCGTAGCGGATTCCACCGAGTCAGCAAATCATACAGTTCCACCCCCCAGGGCAGTTTTAGCACATCGGTCAGCACCCCGGTTTCGATCTGGGGAATATCCACCGGATCTTGTTTTTGGTAAATACAGCTTTTCATGCAGTCATTGCATATCCGATGCCCCGTGGCCGGTACCATGGGGTTATCCACCATCGCCACCGCCAATGCGGCCAGGGTCTGGCCGTCGCGTTTGAGCTGGTGCATCTCGGAGATTTTCTCTTCCAGCGGGCAACCGGTCAGGGTGTTATGCAACGGATCGCTTTTGAACCCGCGCTCGGGCTGGCCTTTTTTCTCTGGAAAGCCGATAGAGCAGAAGTCGCCCTCATGATCATGGCAGTATTTGCAATAATGCACCTCGCTTTGCACCTGGCGGGCATTCATACGCGGATCGGTCAGGGTAAACCCATCGCGGCGGCGGAATGTCTGGGGATCAGCCTGCAAGCGGATCGCATCGGTGCGGGTTAAGGGCACCAGCCGGGTATGGTCCACTTTTTGCGGCAGACGGAAACTCGCCCAACTGGCCACAGCGGCCTGCCCAGCGGGGTCAGTCAGAGCTAAATACGCCCACTGCACCAAGCGTTCGGCAGCGGATGCCGTGGTTTCGGGTGCGGCCAGCAAGGTGGCCGCATAGCGGGCTACCGCCAATTCTCGATCCTGTGTCGCTAGTACGGGGTCAAGCTGCTGGCTTAACCA
>SKOM01000028.1 GCA_007120095.1 Candidatus Competibacteraceae bacterium
TGCATTTCGGCACCCGCTTCGGCAACGAGGCCACATTGCTGCGCCTGGCGGTTCAACTAGAACAGGCTCGACCGTGGGCAAATCGCAGGCCGACTGTTTGACCGCAGTTTGATGACTTATAGTCGTTAGGGCAAATCACCATCAGAAACGTTAAACCCCGAGATACCGCTGGCGGATGTCCGGATTCTCTTGCAACTCGGCGCGGCTACCCTGGTAGCGGATCTGGCCGCTTTCCATAATGTAAACCCGATCACTGACTTGCAGGGCAAAATTTAGGTTTTGTTCGGATAATAAGACACTCAGTCCCTGATCCTTCAAAGCGGCTACGGCCTGGGTCATTTGTGCCACGATAACCGGTGCCAGCCCTTCCGAGGGTTCGTCCAACAGCAGAAGTTGTGGATGTCCCATCAGGGTGCGGGCTACCGTGAGCATTTGCTGCTCTCCACCGCTGATGCGGCCTGCCGGGCGGTCGAGTAACTCGCGTAGATTGGGAAACAGCGTAAACACCCGCGCTTCGTCCCACAGCAGGGCATGACCCTTGGCTGGTGCCCGCCGACCGACTTCTAAATTCTCCCGCACGCTGAGATCGGTAAAGATGCGTCGGTCTTCCGGTACATAGCCTATTCCCAAGCGGGCAATTTGATGGCTGGGCAAGCGATCGATGGCTTGCCCCTGCCAATGGATGCGTCCCGTGGTGGAACGCAGCAGCCCCATAAGGCTTTTCAACGTGGTCGACTTACCCGCGCCATTGCGGCCCAATAAGGCTACGACTTCGCCGGGTTCAATATGTAAATCGATAGCGAACAGCACCTGGGCGCGTTCATACCACGCACAAAGCTGTTCGACCTGTAGCAGGGCAGTGTTCACGAGTGACCTAAATAACGTGTTTGCACCAGGGGATCGGCCCGCACACTGGCCGGTGTGCCAGCGGCAATCATTTGTCCATGATCCAGTACGATCAAGCGGTCAGCATGACGAAACACCACATCCATATCATGCTCGGTAAATAACACGGCAATGGTGTGCTCGCGGGCAATCTTGACCACAAGACGCATCAGCTCGGCGCGTTCGGCGGGGGCCATACCGGCGGTGGGTTCGTCCATCAGCAACAGCCGTGGCTGGTGGGCCAGAGCGACGGCTAATTCCACGCGTTTGAGATCCCCATACGCCAGTATCCCGCAACTGCGTTCTGCCTGGGCTGCCATACCGACTTGCTCTAACAGCGCCGAGGCCACTGGGCGATAATACCCGGTCGCACGCCGCCACGGTTGCCACAAGCGCCGGTGGTGGGACAGCAGGGCCAACTGGATATTTTCCAGTACACTCATGGAGCCGAAGCTGGCGGTGATCTGGAACGTACGCCCCACACCCAAACGCCAGATGCGGTACGCTGGCAGGCCGAGTAATTCGTGATTCGCCAGGCGCACACTGCCGTGATCTGCGGCTAATTGACCACCGAGCAGATTAAAACAGGTGGACTTGCCCGCCCCATTGGGGCCGATCATGGCGAGGATTTCCCCCTCGGCTACTGTAAAGCTCAGGTCATCAACGGCAGCCACCGCTCCGAAATATTTGCTGAGTCCTTGAACCTGCAATAAGCTCATGAGCTGATCCGCCGACTACGCCACTGTTCAGCGATACCACCGAGGCCGTGGGGAAACAGTACGACCAATCCAATCAGGCTTAAACCCAATAAAAACCGCCAGTAGTCCAGTCGGGACAATTCATCATGCAGCCAGGTAAACACCGCCGCCCCCAGTAAAGGGCCGCTCACGGTTTGTACCCCGCCCAGCAGCACCATAATTAAGGCATCGACGGAGTTGGGAATCGCCATGACATCGGGAAACACGCTGCCTTTGGAATACACATACAGACTTCCGGCCAATCCGGCACAGACCCCGGCGATGGTGAACGCCGCCCATTGATGATGGCGCACGGCAATGCCGATGGCCTCAGCACGCCGTGCCGAATCGCGGCTACCGCGCAGCGCATAACCGAAGGGGGCAAACATCATCCGCCGCAAGCTGTAAATGCCCAGCGCACACAGCGTTAAACTGAGATAGTAATAACTTATCCGATCCGCTGCCCACGGCGCAGGCCACAACCCGAGAATCCCGTCATCGCCGCCGGTGACCGGATACCATTGCATGGCGACCGACCAGATGATTTGCGCAAACGCCAGCGTTAGCATGGCCAAATATACCCCACGCAGGCGCACGCAAAACCAGCCGAATAGCAGTGCGCCCAAGCCGGCGATCCACGGAGCGAGTAACAAAGCGGGCAGCATCGGTAAGCTCAGATACTTGACCAGCAGTGCGGCGCCATAAGCACCTAAGCCAAAATACGCGGCATGGCCGAAGGAAATCATGCCGCCGGGACCGAGTAAAAAATGCAGACTGGCCGCAAACAGTGCGGCGATGAAAATATCCACCATCAGCACCAGCACATACCCTTGGGTAAACCAGGGCAGTGCCACCAGACCGGTTAACAGCGGCAGCCACAACATGAGACTGAGCCGACTCGGTAAGCGTAATCGCGGGGCCGGCGGGCCGGTAGGCGGAGCGGCGGATTCGGGTTTGCCCAGCAGGCCTTGAGGACGCAAAATCAGCACACTGGCCATCACCAGAAACATCAGTGCCAGGGTTAAGGTTGGGAACACCAAAATGCCAAAAGCATTTAATTGCCCCACTAATACGGCGGCGAGAAAAGCGCCGAGAATCGATCCCAGGCCGCCGATCACAACGATGACAAAAGCCGTCGCGATGATATTAATGTCGAGCAGCGTATCCGCCCCGCCCTTAGGCAATTGCAGCGCTCCGCCCAGGCCGGCCAGCAATGACCCTAAAAAAAACACTGCGGTGAATAATCGGGTCTGGTTCACACCGAGTGCGGCCACCATCTCCCGATCTTGTGTGGCCGCCCGCACCAGAATGCCCCAGCGGGTACGCTGGAACAGCCACCATAAAGCCAGTAATAATAACGGTGTGATGGCGATAAGAAACAGATCGTAACTCGGCAGATAATGACCGGCGATGAGCACGGCACCGTCCAAACCGGGTACCTGCGGACCCAGCCGGTCTTCGGGGCCCCATACCCATAACACCGCGTCTTGTATGACCAGTACCACCCCGAATGTCGCCAGTAGTTGGAATAATTCCGGAGCCTTATAAATGCGCCGCAAGATTAAATATTCCACCAGTACGCCGACCAGCCCAACCGTCACCGCAGCCACCACCACACTGACCCAAAAGCCCAGCGCCCCGGCCGCCAGCCACTGATGCAACCACCACGCCAGATAAGCGCCCAGCATATAAAATGAGCCGTGGGCAAAATTCACCACGCGGGTGACGCCGAAGATAATTGACAAACCGACCGCTACCAAAAACAGTGAAGCGGCACTGGCGAGGCCGGTTAAACTTTGAAGTAGAATAATACTCATGCCAATGGCTGTGTGACCGTTAGGGAAGGCTAGGGGGATCAGCGTTGCAGCGCGGCATCATACTGGATGCTGACTACGACCCCATCACGCAAAATGACTTGATTACCTCGGCCTCTGCGCTCATCGGTGGTATAGTTGAGTGTGGTCTCAAGGCCGCGAGTGGTGCGTCGCGGTTGCTCAGCATCCGCCGCCCCCCAGGTCATCAGAACCTCGTCATACAGCATCCCAGGGGTAACCACACCCTGGATATAGTGCCGACGGAAATTATCATGCACGGCGGTGACTCGATTGTTAACAGTATAGATCTCTGCCTGGTAGGTCATTTCGCGTAACACCGGCAGCTCGAACACATAACGAGCGCGAATACCGGCACGTTGCTGTTCTTTAGGTGAGCCCAACAAAGCTTCAACATGATCAATAGCGGTGTTTAAGCGGATCTGATCGGCTATCTGGGCAATGCTCAGCCAGTCATAGGGTCGTGAGTCATCGGCCAGATCAGGACGCTGGCGTCGCCCCTCCGCAAAGGGCGACTGCGTTTGGCCGCGATCCGGAAACACCGGACACGGCGTGTCACGAAAGGTAACATTGCCCTGTTCATCCTCACAGCGAAATACCTCACCATGGCTGGTTACGGATACAGCAGCCAACAATACAGCAAGGAGCAGCAGTGATAATGGTGGCGATGGCATTTTATTCGCTCGGACGCCGTTGTAACGCTGTCGCTTCATCGGGTAAATAATCGTTGCCGTCTGCATAGAACCAGTCGACCATGATGCCACGACCGTCTTGCAGAGCCGTTTGGCCTACAAAAGCGCCCATGGTAGCTTGATGATCGGCCGCACGAAACCGGATCGGCCCCAATGGTGAAGCAAATTCAATCCCACGGGCGGCTTCCACTAAGGCATCAGTGTCAGTGCTGCCGGCCGCTTCGATAATCGCCGCAACGGCCAGTAAAGTATTGTAGCCTACTACGGAGCCGAGGCGCGGATAGTCGTCAAAGCGAGCCTGATAGGCGGCGACAAAGGTGTTATGTTCCGGGGTGTCGATGGCATACCACGGATAGCCGGTGACAATCCAGCCCTCGGGGGCCTCGTCTTGCAGCGGATCCAGGTACTCCGGCTCGCCGGTCAATAAGCTGACGACCTCGCGCCCGGCAAACAAGCGCCGCAAACGACCTTCGCGCACCAGACGGGCGAGATCAGCACCGAAAGTCACATTAAAAATGGCTTCCGGATCAGCGGCCAGCAAGGCTTGCACCTCGGCACCGGCATCAATTTGTCCCTGAGCTGGCCATTGTTCAGCAATAAACTCCACCTCGGGGCGGCGTTGTTGCAGCAGGGTTTTGAAAGCGGCGACGGCATCCTGGCCGTATTTATAATTAGGCGCGATGGTCGCCCAGCGGGTGGCGGGCAATTCTGCGGCCTGTTCGGCCAGCATCGCGGCCTGCATATAAGTACTCGGGCGCAGACGGAAAGTGTAGCGGTTGCCACTGTCCCAGATCAGGGCATCGGTCAGGGGTTCCGCCGCCATAAAAAACACCCGGCGTTGTTTGGCGTAATCGGCTACCGCCAGCCCGACATGGGAAAAAAACGTGCCCGCCAACAACACCACGTCCTCGCGGCTGACCAGTTCTTCGGCAATGCGCACCGCGTTACCCGGTCGTCCGCCATCATCGCGGGAGATCACTTGCAACGGTCGGTCGAGAACGCCGCCATCGGCATTAATTTGTTCGACAGCGAGCTGCCAGCCGTTGCGGTAGGGCAAAGTAAATGCGGGTAGACTGGTGTAGCTGTTGAGCTCGCCGATACGGATAGGTTCGGCGGCTTGAGTGATCCCGGCAGACAGGCACCCTGCCAGCAGTAACACAACGCTTCGCATACGCACCATTTTGGTTAGTATCCTGTGGGTAAAATAATTATCGACCATTCTAAATTGAATAGCGCTGACTGCAACTAGGATCGTTCAGGTTTTTACATCAGGCTGTCCATAAGCGGCCATTGAGTTCTATACTGCAAAATCGGTTTAAGCACTGGATATTGATGATCGGAAAGCGAGGAGGCTGTTATGAGTTATACCAGTGAGGCAATCCGCAATATTGCCTTGATCGGCCATGCGGCAGCGGGCAAAACCACCCTGGCTGAGGCTTTGCTCTATGAGGCGGGCGTTATCGGTCAAATCGGTAGTATCGAAAGGGGTAACACTGTATGTGATTATAATCCCCAAGAAAAAGCTCACCAGCATTCGCTGGAGACGGCCATCGTGCAATTTGATCATGATGGCACCCATATTAATTTGCTGGATACCCCGGGTTTTCCTGATTTCAGCGGTCATGCCATCGATGCGTTATCGGCGGTTGAAACCGCAGCGGTAGTGATTAATGCTCAGACCGGTATCGAAACCATGACCCGACGGATGATGGAGCACGCTCAGGAGCGTGGCTTGTGCCGGATGATAATCGTTAACAAAATCGATCAGGAACACACTGATTTACTTGGTTTGGTCGCCGAGATCCAACAAACGTTTGGCAGCGAATGTTTGCCCATTAACCTGCCGACGGATAATGCTGCAGCGGTAGTCGATTGCTTTTTCAACCAACAGGGCGACAGCGACTTCGGCGCTGTGGCCGAGGCGCACACCGCGATTATCGATCAGGTGGTGGAAATTAATGAGGAGTTAATGGAGTCGTATCTGGAGGCCGGTGATGGGAATATTGACCCTGACCAGCTCCACAATACCTTTGAACAGGTGCTGCGTGAAGGCCATTTGATTCCCATCTGCTTTGTTTCCGCGCGCAACCAGATTGGTGTGCAGCAACTGTTGGAACTGTGTGTCAAGCTACTGCCCTCGCCTCTGGAGGGCAATGCCGAGCCGTTTTATCGCGGCGGGCAAGAATCCCCCGAGTTGTTTTATCCGGTGCCCTATGCCGACGCCCATGTGATTGCCCATGTATTTCGCTTAAGCATTGATCCCTTTGTTGGCAAACTGGCTGCGTTTCGGGTGCATCAGGGTACGATGACCAAAGACAGCCAGTTGTTCATCGGTGATGCGCGTAAGCCTTTAAAGATCAGTCACTTGCTGCGAATTCATGGTAAAGACACCCATGAAATGGAGCGGGCGATCCCAGGGGATATCTGCGCGGTTGCCAAGGTCGATGAGCTTTACAGAGGAGCGGTAATCCACGATTCCCATGATGAAGACAATGTACATTTAAAGTCGCTGCATTATCCGGTGCCACTGTTCGGGCTGGCTCTAAGTCCCCAGAACCGCGGCGATGAGCAAAAAATGTCGGATACTCTGAACAAACTGACCGAAGAAGATCCCTGTTTACTGGTCGAGCACAATCAGGCAACTCGTGAAACTGTGCTGCGAGGCCTAAGCGAGCTGCATCTGCGTCTTGCACTGGAGCGTATGAGTGAGCGTTACCGTTTGGAAGTTAACACCCGGCCGCCCAAGATCGCCTACCGTGAAAGCATCCGCAGCACGGCTGAAGGACATCATCGCCATAAAAAACAAACCGGCGGTGCCGGTCAGTTCGGCGAAGTCTTTCTGCGGGTGGAGCCACTGGAGCAAGGGGCCGGGTTTGAATTTGCCAGTGAGGTCGTCGGCGGTGCTATCCCGACTGCATTGATTCCTGCGGTGGAAAAAGGCATTCGCGATGCCCTGCAGCAAGGTGCCGTCGCGGGTTATCCCATTCATGATGTGCGAGCGGTGGTGTACGATGGCAAACATCATCCCGTCGATTCCAAAGAAGTGGCGTTTTCCACTGCCGGACGGGAGGCGTTTATTGACGCTATGCGTAAAGCCAAACCGGTGGTGCTGGAACCGATGGTGCGGATTCAGATCGAAGCGCCTGCCGATGCCATGGGCTCACTGGCCGGGGATCTATCCAGCCGTCGTGGCCGAGTGAATGGTTCAGAAATGACCGCCAACGGCAGTATTCTGATCGATGGTTTAGTCCCGCTGGCAGAAATTGACGGCTACGCCTCACAATTGACCTCATTGACCGGCGGAGCGGGCAGTTATGCCATCGAATACAGCCATTACGATCCCGTCCCTGCGGACATTCAAAAACGGCTGTGTGAAGCGTATCAGTCACCCGAAACGACCCAATAATAGTTTTAACCATGGATTATTTATTATGCAGGAACTTAACCCTTATTTTGACCACATTCGTGATTTGCAGGGCCGCAGCGGCGCCCTGAGGGGGTATCTTTGACCTTGAAACCAAGCAGGAACGTTTGAGTGAAGTCCAGCGTGAACTGGAACAGCCGGATATATGGAATGATCCCGAGCGGGCGCAGGTTTTAGGTAAAGAACGCGCTCAACTCGAACAGATTGTGCTGACCTTAAACCAGCTTGAACAGGAGCTGGCTGACGCCCACGAATTGCTGGAAATGGTCGCCGCTGAACAGGACGATGCTGCGGTGAGTGCGGTGGCGGCTGATTTACAGCGCTTTGAAAAACAAGTGGCGGATTTAGAATTTCGCCGCATGTTTTCCGGCGAGCTGGATGCGGCGGTAGCCTTTATGGATATTCAAGCCGGTGCGGGTGGCACGGAAGCGCAGGACTGGGCCAATATATTGCTGCGCGTGTATCTGCGCTGGGCGGAAACTCATGGCTTTAGCGCGGAGTTAATCGAGATATCGGACGGTGAGGTGGCAGGGATAAAATCGGCGACCTTACGTATCGACGGCGACTATGCCTACGGCTGGCTGCGCACCGAAACTGGAGTTCATCGTTTGGTGCGTAAATCGCCGTTTGATTCCGGAAATCGCCGCCATACCTCGTTTGCGGCAGTCTTTGTATCACCGGAAATCGACGATGAAATCGAGATCGACATTAATCCGGCGGATTTGCGGGTGGATACCTATCGTTCCAGTGGTGCGGGGGGGCAGCATGTTAACCGCACCGATTCGGCGGTGCGCTTGACCCACCTGCCCACCGGTATTGTGGCCGCCTGTCAAAATGATCGCTCTCAACATAAAAACCGCGCCACTGCGATGAAGCAGCTTAAATCCAAGCTCTACGAGCTGGAGCTGCAAAAACGCCGCAGTGAAGCTCAGGCGCTGGAAGATACCAAGGCCGATGTCGGCTGGGGCAGCCAGATTCGCTCTTATGTCCTCGATCAGTCGCGGATTAAAGATCTGCGCACCGGGGTTGAGGCCAGCAATACGCAAGCGGTGCTGGATGGCGATCTGGATGGGTTCATCGAAGCCAGCCTGAAAAGCGGGCTGTAATCCTTTCCTCTGACTCCCCTCCCTGCTTTGCAGGGGGGGCGGAATGATATCTATGACCGAAACTGAAGACAATAAATTAATCGCTGAGCGGCGGGTTAAACTCGATGTCTGGCGTCAACAGGCTCAAGCGTTTCCTAATGATTTTCGCCGGGACACCCTGGCGGCTGATTTACAGCGCGAGTTCGGTGAGTTCGAGCGTGAGCGGCTGGAAGTCCTGCAACAGCGGGTGGCCGTGGCGGGGCGAATTATGGCGCGGCGCGGCCCGTTTCTTGTGTTGCAGGATGGTTCTGGCCAGATTCAGTTATATATTGATCGCAAAACCTTACCCGCTGAGCTATTGGCTGCGAGTAAACAGTGGGATATCGGTGACATTGTGGGGGCTTGCGGGGCGCTGAGAAAATCAGGCAAAGGCAGTTTGTACGTATTGATCGAACAGGCGCAATTGCTGACCAAAGCCCTGCGGCCTTTACCGGAGAAATACCACGGTCTGGCTGATCAGGAACAGCGTTATCGCCAGCGCTATGTAGATCTGATTGTCAATCCGCAAACTCGCAAGACCTTTCAGGTGCGCAGTGCGGTGATTCGCTACTTGCGCCAGTTTTTCGATGACCGGGGATTCCTGGAAGTGGAAACGCCGATGATGCAGCCGATTCCCGGTGGTGCAGTCGCCCGGCCTTTTGTCACCCATCATAATGCCCTCGATATGGAGTTATACCTGCGCATTGCCCCGGAGCTGTATCTCAAGCGACTGGTGGTCGGCGGGTTTGAGCGGGTTTACGAAATCAACCGTAATTTTCGCAA
>SKOM01000032.1 GCA_007120095.1 Candidatus Competibacteraceae bacterium
AGCCGCGAGGTCACCCCAATCGGGGCGGATACACCGATACCTGTAGACGTGCGGGTGATCGCCGCCACCCACCGCGATCTCCAGGCAATGGTGCGTGAAGGACAGTTCCGTACTGATCTGTTCTATCGCCTGTCCGTTATTCCCTTGCGAGTGCCGGCATTGCGGGAAACGGCCCAAGACATCCCACTATTGGTGGACGCCTTTCTTAAACGGCTGGAACAAACCTGTCATGTGATGCCCGACGCCTTGCAAGCACTCCAGCAATACGCCTGGCCGGGCAATGTGCGCGAGTTGCGTAATGTCATCGAACGCGCCGCGATTTTATGCCAGGATGGCTGTATTCGGCGGCAAGATTTGCATCTGCCCGGCCAGTCACAGGCCCCTCAGCCAGAACTGAACGCACCAGCAGCCCATGGCGAAGTCCATACTGACTCCAGCAACCCGTCGCGTTCCAAACTGCGCGATTTGGAACGGCAGATGATTTTCGATACCCTGGCCCGCAATGACGACAATAAAACCGCCACCGCTAGAGAACTCGGCATCCCCTTGTCCACACTTAAACGCCGCCTGAAAGAGTATCAAACCGACTAACTGGATCGCGATGTTGGTGTCCGTCGCCCCCCTGTTTTGCTACCACTGCGTGCCACCCGTTTACGTGGCCGTCGCTGTCGCGGCTTGACTTCCACTAACAGCTCTTCAGTCACCGCTTCCACCGGAATTTTTTGGTCGATAAACCGTTCGATATCAGGCAGGGAATATACGTATTCTTCACAGGCGAGACTGATCGCATCCCCTGCCGCGCCAATACGCGCCGTACGTCCGATACGGTGGAAATAGTCTTCCGGATCCTGTGGTAAATCGTAGTTAATCACGTGGCTGACGGCGTCAACATGTAATCCACGGGCGGCAACATCGGTAGCCACCAAAAACGGCAGGTCGCCGCGCTGGAATCTTTCCAGAAGACTTTGACGTTTGGTTTGTGGAATATCGCCGGAGAGTACGTCGGCCTGGTAACCATTGCTGTCAAGGTAGTCGCTGACCTGTTCTGCCGCCCGTTTGGTGTTGACAAAAATCATGCCGCGTTTGGGTTTTTCCTGATGCAACAGGCCGAGCAGCAGCGCCATTTTATCTTGGGAGGCCACATGATACAGCCGTTGCCGCACTTTATCGGCCGTCACCTGCTCCGATTCGATTTTGACCACTTGCGGATCGTTCATATGCTCGTAGGCCAGTTCCATGACCTTGGCGGATAAGGTAGCTGAAAACAACATATTGATACGCTGTCCGGGAGGAGGCATACGCCGCAACAGAAAGCGGATATCGGAAACGAAACCCAGATCAAACATCCGATCGGCCTCGTCGAGTATCACCACTTCAATGTTTTTGAGATTCAGCACCCGCTGTTTGTAGTAATCAATGATGCGCCCCGGTGTACCGATCACGACATCGACACCCTGTTCCAATTGACGCCGCTGGCTTTCATAGCCGGTGCCACCGTAAACGGCGGCGCATTTCAACCCAGTGTAGCAGCCCAATAATTCAGCATCGCGATGGATCTGAATAGCCAGCTCACGGGTAGGGGCCAAGATAATCGCCCAGGGGCCGATTTTGTCCTCTTCGACAGGCGTTTCCATCAGATAATTCAGGGCAGCCAACAGAAAGGCGGCGGTCTTGCCCGTCCCGGTCTGGGCCTGTCCGGCAACATCTTTACCCGTCAATGCCAGTGGCAGGGTTTCCGCCTGGATCGGCGTGCAGTAGTCCAGGCCATTATCTTCTAAACTTTCCAATAATGGCGGGGTCAACGCAAAGCGTGTGAAAGGTATTGAAGTCAGGTGGTTGGTTTCCATAATGGTTAAACTTTCATCCTCATAGACTGTAAGACTTGATATTTATGACGAGTTGGTCTCAAATAGTAAGATTATTGTAAACCATCGCCCCTTAAGCAACGATTCTTAACTCACAAGGCGTTCCCCTGAGGGGAGCCCGTCCATTCGATTTCCAATCCAACGTTGTAATGTAAACACAGGAGACTAGCGCTGTGAGCACCCTTATCACTTATGTGACCGATGACACGTTCAAATCTGAAGTTCTGCAATCTGCCCAACCCGTACTCGTAGACTATTGGGCCGAATGGTGCGGCCCCTGCAAGGCGATCGCGCCGCTGCTCGAGGAGATGGCTACACAATACGCTGAGCGACTCAAAGTGGTCAAAGTCAATATTGATGACAACCCGAACTTGCCCGCCCAATATGGCATCCGCAGCATCCCGACCTTGATGCTGTTTAAAAACGGTCAAGTGGAAGCAACCCGAGTGGGAAACCTGGCTAAGTCGCAACTGACGGCATTCATCGATGCGCATATTTAACACATCACCAGCGGGCAGTCATCGACGAGGCACTAGACGTCGCCAGTTAAAACTTGTATCTTAATCCGTGATTGTTAACCTAATAACGACAATACACCGCAATCACACCCCGTTTCCTTGTCTGCTCCTGTCCCAGGGAGCCCTACTTTGTGCAATTCTACTAAGTCAACCCGAATGAACCTGACCGAACTCAAAAAGAAATCCGCGACCGATTTGGTCGATGTTGCCCAGGAACTCAGACTGGAAAATATGGCGCGGTCGCGCAAACAGGATTTGATCTTCGCCATCCTCAAAGCACGCGCCAAAAATGGCGAAGATATTTTCGGCGATGGGGTACTGGAAATACTCCAAGATGGCTTTGGCTTCCTGCGCTCGGCAGACAGTTCCTATCTAGCTGGCCCTGATGATATTTACGTCTCGCCCAGTCAGATTCGCCGTTTCAATCTCCGCACCGGTGACACGGTAGCTGGCAAAATCCGCCCCCCTAAAGACGGGGAACGCTATTTTGCCCTGCTTAAAGTCAATGAGATCAACTATGAAGCTCCAGAAAATGCCCGCCATAAGGTTCTGTTTGAAAATCTGACTCCTCTCCATGCGACTGAGCGCATGACCTTGGAGCGCGGTAACGGCTCTACCGAGGACATTACCGCCCGGGTCATTGATCTGATTGCCCCCATCGGTAAAGGTCAGCGGGGGCTGATTGTTTCCCCGCCCAAGGCCGGCAAGACGTTGATGTTGCAAAATATCGCCCAGTCGATTGCCACTAATCATCCCGAGTGTTACCTCATCGTGCTGCTGATCGATGAACGGCCTGAAGAGGTTACCGAGATGGATCGCACGGTGCGCGGTGAAGTGGTTGCCTCCACCTTTGACGAACCGGCCACCCGCCATGTTCAGGTTGCGGAGATGGTGATTGAGAAAGCGAAGCGCCTGGTAGAACACAAATGCGATGTGGTGATCTTGCTCGATTCCATCACCCGCCTGGCACGCGCCTACAACACGGTCGTGCCCGCCTCGGGCAAGGTGCTCACCGGGGGAGTTGATGCCAACGCCTTGCAACGACCCAAGCGCTTTTTTGGTGCCGCACGTAATATCGAGGAAGGCGGCTCGCTGACCATCATTGCCACCGCGCTGGTTGAAACCGGCTCGCGCATGGATGATGTGATTTACGAGGAGTTCAAAGGTACCGGTAATATGGAAATTCATCTGGTGCGCGAAATCGCTGAGAAACGCGTCTACCCGGCGATCAATATCAACCGCTCCGGCACCCGTCGCGAGGAGCTGCTGATCAATCCGGATGATCTGCAACGGGTGTGGATTTTGCGCAAACTGCTGCATCCCATGGAAGAGTTGCAGGCGATGGAGTTTTTACTGGATCGGCTGAAACAAACCAAAACCAACACCGATTTTTTCGACTCCATGAAACGCTGATTGGGCGTCTACTCGGTATGAGTTGGCTCACGGGTAATCGCCCGATGGCCAATATCAGTCCGGTAGTAAGCATCTTGCCAACTGATTTGGCGCACCCATGCGTAAGCCTGCTGCTGTGCAGCGGTCAGATTGGCACCCAAGGCGGTGACACACAAAACCCGCCCGCCGTTGGTGACAATATGCTCGCCATGCTGGCGGGTACCGGCGTGAAACACCTTGACCGAATGATCGTGCGGTTCACCAATCGACAGGCCATCAATGGGATCGCCTCGACGGTAGCTGCCCGGATACCCTCCGGCGGCCATGACCACGCCCAGCGCAGGGCGCGGATCCCATGCGGCGTTGATCTGATTGAGACGACCATCAATGGCCGCGTCGAGCAAATCGACCAGGTCAGACTGTAACCGCAGCATGATCGGCTGGGTTTCCGGGTCACCGCAGCGGCAGTTAAACTCCAGTACCTGCGGTTTACCCGCTGCGTCAATGATTAAACCGGCATACAGAAAGCCACGATAGGGCATACCCTCGGCCGCCATGCCGCGCACGGTGGGTTCGATGACTTCCGCCATGATATGCGCCTGCAATGTCAGCGTATCCAAAGAGGCTGGGGAATAAGCCCCCATACCCCCGGTATTCGGCCCTGTATCACCATCATCGCGGGCTTTATGATCCTGGCTGGTGGCCAGGGGCAGAATATGCTGGCCATCCACCATCACGATAAAACTCAGTTCTTCACCGCTGAGAAAACTCTCGATCACCACCCGATGCCCCGCCTCGCCAAACGCATCGGCGGTTAACATCGCCCGCACGGTCTCCTCGGCCTGCTCGCGGGTATGAGCAATAATCACACCCTTGCCCGCAGCGAGACCATCGGCTTTCACCACAACAGGCAGTTGGCTCCGGGCGATGCACTCCAGCGCTGGGGCGAGCTCCGTAAAGACCTGATACTCCGCAGTAGGAATGGCATGGCGCTGCATAAAGGCCTTGCAAAAGGCTTTAGAACCTTCTAATTGGGCCGCCGCCTGACTCGGGCCAAAACAGCGCAGACCGGCGGCCGTAAACGCGTCGACCACTCCGGCTACCAGAGGGGCCTCGGGGCCGACTATGGTCAGCTCGATCCGCCGCTCAGTGGCAAAGGCAACCAAAGCGGTAATGGCTTCAGCGGCGATGTCCACATTTTGCGTCTTAGCTTCGGCAGCCGTGCCCGGATTGCCCGGTGCGACATAAACCCGTTCGACCCGGGGCGATTGGGCCACTTTCCACGCCAGTGCATGTTCCCGACCCCCACCACCAATAATCAATACTTGCATGTGTTCACCTGTGAAATAGGTTCAGTTGTTGTGTGTTGCACCACCGCCATTAATTTACGGCCGTGCTTCGGTTGTAATCGGCGCAACCTGTATCGCATCCCATGTCCCGGTTAAGGCATAGCGATAGCGAATCGCCTGATCAAATTCACTTTTCAGGAATTGATCGGCTAAGAACACCGCCGCCCCCACCACCGGTCCGGCCGCCAATGTACTGGCTAAGGCTAAAGGGATACCAATTTCTGGAGTCACCGTAACCACTTGATCGACCCGCCGCTGTTGCAAATCCAGTAACCCCGTTATGGTGAACCGTGCCGCTGGCCCGGTAATTTGTAACATCTCGGTCACCAATTGCCCCTGGTGAAGACTGAACTGACCTTTGATACGGTCGAAAGCCAGACCGGTTCGGGTGATGTCGGCAAAATTCAGTTGCAGGCGCCGCTTCAGGCTGTTGAGATTAAGCAAACCCAACAGCCGTCCCAGACCGGGCTCGATCTCGGTCAGCATTCCCTCACCGATGTCCATATCCAGCTCGCCCTGCAATTCAGCCAATCCGATGGCGAACGGTGATCCCGGCCAGCGCAGCGCCAAGGACAAACGCATCGGCGCCCGCTCGAGCCCGCCCAGATCGAATAATGCCAGCAGTTCACCGAGGCTATCGCTGTCAATATCAGCTTGCAGCGTCGTCTCAGTGCGGGTATCGCTTAGACGCCACGCGCCCTGCCATTGCCAGCGATGTTGAGGGTGGTGTAACTGGCCATCGACCAGACGGTAGCCCCGGTCATCGGGTTGTCCCTGCACGGTCAACTGCCCCAGTTCGCGCTGCTGCCAGAACAAGTCCCTGACGGTCACCATGATCGGCGGCAGGTGCTGCGGTCGCAGAAGCGCGAACGGGTTCAGCGCATAGTGCCCCCCCTGCTGGGATACTAAATCCAGGTGATCCAAGGCCAGCCACAAGGGTTGTTCGGCTTGAGCAGGCAGCGTTAAATAACCTTGCAGGCGCGGACCGGATAACGCGATTTGCAGGCCGGCTGCGGCATTGGTTTGTCCGTTTAACTCGACCTCACCCAAGGCATAACCGGCGATAACAGGATTATTGAGCGTGCCGGTGATCCGCTGCACACGCCCATCCACAACCTGGTACAGACGGATATCCTGCAGCGGGCCATAATCCAAACGCCACTCCAACTCCTGCCGCTCGGCTGCCAGCCGCACCCGACCAGGATGCCCAGCGAATTGCCCGGTGAAATCACCCCGCTGTACGCCTGCGGTAGTAAATTCCAAAACACCATTCACCTGTTCTACAGTCAATGCCGGTTCGGTCCAGCGACCGGTGGCCTGGCTGACGAATACAGCCCCGTTGACTGCGGTGGTCGTTGCGGTCGCGGTTAATGGCAGTTGTAAATCCAGTTGCGTCAAACCCTGACCGGTTAGCTGTAACGGGGTCAGATACGCGCTTAACTGAGGCTCCAAAGGCGTTTTCAGCAGGCTTTGCCGCAGACGGGATAAGTCACCGACGAGTTCACCATTAAGTTGTAAATGGGCCGCAGTTAAATCCTCAATCACAGCGCGGGTCGAGCGCAACTGCTGATCGTCCAGGCGACCGGCCTCGGCCTCAATGGTCAAACTCTGACCGTGAAACCGTAGCTCCGCTTGCAGGTGTTCAATCACCGGCCAGTCGGAGTGATACGCCAGGTACATATCCGGTGTGTGCAGGGTCAGTAGGAACTCGCCGGAGCTGGCGTCAAAGGGAAAATCAGCCGCACGGCCACGCAGTATTAAGCGTCCATCGTTGAGCTGACCGGCCTGAAGTGACCGGGCTAACCAGTTACGCAGTCCTGGATTGTGCTCCCTCGGCCAATAAGCGGGAATGCGGCGGACATCGGGGATGTGAAAATCGGCGCTGAGATCCAAATAGAGATCGCCAGACTGTGAGGACACTGCCCCCTGGAGCCTGAGATCCAGATCGGCATTGACTGCGGCCAAGTCTTGGGTGCGCAATGCCCAACCGTCTGCCTGGGGCTGCCACTCCAGAGTCCCGGTGAGGCGATCAAAGCTCAGGTTTTGCCCATGCGACAGCCCGTCGATGCGCACATCGGTACTGTCCAGCGCCAGGCTTAAATGTTCGCGCCCTACTTGAAGAAAGCCACTCAAATTGATCCATTCCGAACCATCAAGCAGTTCTGGCAATACCAGTTTGGCCAGATGGAGATCAGCCTGCTCAATCCTTAGCCAATCGGGCAACGCTGCGGGAGCACCGGCTGAAAATTCGGGGACACTCACAACCCCCTGGTGCAGTCGCACACGGTTCCACACCAAACGACGCTCCAATAGAGAGGCGCTCATATCCAGGCGGACGCGCAACCGTTCGGCGCGCAGCCGCTCTTGGCCAGCCTGTTGCAGTTGCAGCCCGAAAATATCGATATCCGGCCCCCAACCCCACCAGTCCAGTCGCAAGGTATCAAGCGTCACGTCATAGCCTGCCGGCAGGACGAAGTGGATGAATGGCTGGGCATGGCGTTCAATCCACGGTGTGGCCAGCCGCAAACTCAGCAACAACACCGCCATAGCCAACAGCCCGGCTGTGGCGAGCCACAGGCTGCCTCGCCACAGCCGGGCTAGCCCTGTAAGCGCTAAAGCACGCATCAAACCATCAGCACAACATCGTATTGCTCTTGAGTATAGAGCACTTCAGATTGGAATTTGATCGGTTTGCCGATCAGACCCTCTAATTCAGCAACACTACCCGACTCCTCATCGAGCATCAGATCCACCACCTCTTGCGAGGCCAGGACTAAAAATTGGCAGGCTTCATACTGACGCGCTTCACGCATAATTTCACGGAAAATTTCATAACATACGGTCTCGGCGGTTTTGACGTTGCCACGACCGCAGCAGGTTGGGCAGGGTTCACACATAATCTGTTCCAAACTTTCGCGAACCCGCTTGCGGGTCATTTCCTCCAAGCCCAGGGCTGAAACCTCGGAAATATGACTTTTGGCCCGATCTTTTTCCAGACTGCGCTCCAGCGATTTCAACACCTGTTGTTTATGTTCTTCGCTGGACATATCAATGAAATCAATAATAATAATGCCGCCCAGGTTACGCAGCCGCAGTTGGCGGGCAATCGCCTGAGAGGCCTCCAGGTTGGTTTTAAAAATAGTTTCTTCCAGATTACGATGACCGACATAGGCACCGGTGTTAACGTCAATGGTGGTCATGGCCTCGGTTTGGTCGATGATCAGATAGCCCCCTGATTTCAGAATCACCCGCCGCGCCAGCGCCTTATCAATTTCATCTTCAACATTGTAGAGATCAAATAAGGGACGTTCGCCAAGATAATGGTCAATCCGTGGCAGCATTTCCGGTACAAATTTTTCCGCGAAGCTTTTCAGCCGCACAAAGCCTTCATGGGAATCGATACGGACCTTCTCGACTTCAGAGCCGACAAAATCCCGTAAGACCCTCAGTTCTTGTGATAAATCCTCGTAAATAGTATCACCCGGAATCGCCCGCTCCGCTCGATCCTGAATCGCTTCCCACAGCCTTTGCAGAAACTGCATATCAGCCCGCAGCGCCCACGATTCAGTACCTTCCGCCGCCGTGCGCACAATATAACCGCCGCCAAATTCAGTGCGGAAGGTATTAACGACCTCTTTAAGGCGCTGGCGCTCAGTCTCATCGTCGATCTTTACCGATATACCCATGGCATCGGAATTGGACAATAACACCAAGTATCGCGAGGGTATGGAAATATGGGTAGTCAAACGCGCACCCTTGGTTCCGATAGCATCCTTGACGACTTGCACCACCAATTCCTGACCGCTGTGCAGCAGCTCATTGATCTGCAAAGAGCGCCGTTCCGGATTACCGCTATCTGTGCGAAATGCCCCCTGCACATCAGAAACATGCAAAAATGCGGCACGATCCAGACCAATATCGACAAAAGCGGCTTCCATACCGGGCAACACGCGACAGACCCGCCCCTTGTAGATATTACCCACCAAGCCCCGACGACGGTCACGCTCCAGGAATAATTCCTGCAGCATGCCATTTTCCACCACCGCCACGCGGGTTTCCCGCGGGGTGACATTGATTAGAATCTCTTCACTCATGAAGGCTCCGTTGCTGGGCTAGGCCGGTCTAAAATGTCGATGCCGAATTCACGCAATAGCGCGATGGTTTCAAATAAAGGCAGTCCCATTACGCCGGAGTGGCTGCCGTGTAACTCGCGCACAAATCCAGCCCCCAGACCTTGAATACCATAGGCCCCGGCCTTATCCATAGGCTCTCCAGTATCCCAATAG